>JAZMZX010000022.1:0-27239 GCA_045586225.1 Eubacteriales bacterium | reverse complement strand
TTTGCCTTTGCGATAAGATCGCGAAGCTTGCTGTTAGATGCGGGGTCTGCACCGCCCTCACGTACTGCGATGGCGATCTCTTTACCGATCTTTGTGAAGATCTTGGCGCGCTGGGCGTCGGTCTTTTCTTTCTTATGTTTTATGTTGTTCCATTTGCTATGGCCTGACATAAAAACCTCCCTTGGGAATTAATAAATTATAATTGTTTTATCAGATGCGTTCTGTCTTCTTGATGCAGATAAGCTCAAGTGCGTTTCCGAGCACGGAATTAACGGCCTCGCAAAGACCGAGTCTGTATGCCTTGACACCGCTGTCCTCGGAATTGAGGATGGGACAGTTGTGGTAGAAGCGGTTAAAGTCTGCACACACGTCTAGAATATATCTAGTAACGATGGAGGGCTCGTATTCGCGGATAGCGGATTCGATGATCTCGGGGAAACGGGAAAGCGTGATGAGAAGGTCGCGCTCCTCGTCTGCGGTAACATTGCCTTCAGCGGAAGCAATTCCGAGCTCTGCTGCCTTATTTCTGATGCTGCAGGTTCTTGCGTAGGTGTACATTGCGTAAGGACCGGTGTTGCCTTCGAAATTAAGAGCATCGTCCATATTGAAGTTAATATCGCGGATGCGGTTGGAGGAAAGATAATAGAAAATGATCGCTCCAACGCCAACAGCCTCAGCCGTTGCAGCCTTTTCTTCACCGGAAAGGGTGGGATTCTTAACGGAAACGATCTCCGAAACCTTTTCGATTGCGGTACGGAAAAGATCCTTAAGAAGGATAACGTTGCCCGTTCTCGTTGCAAGCTTTTCTCCGTTGATGCTGACAGTTCCGTAAGGAACGTGCACAAGCTGATCGGCCCATTCGTAGCCCATGAGAGCTACAACGCGGAACCACTGAGCAAAATGGAGGCTCTGTCCTGCAGAGGTAACGTAGATACATTTATCGAAGTTGTATTCGTTCTTTCTGTACACAGCGGCAGAAATGTCGCGTGTGGGATAGAGAGTGGAGCCGTCGCGCTTCAGGATGAGGCACGGAGGCATATTATATTCGGAAAGATCAACGATGGATGCGCCGTCGTCAAGCTTGAGAAGGTCCATCTGACGGAGCTTTTCAACCTGAGCAGGCATTTTATCGGTGTAGAAGCTTTCGCCGGCATAGCTGTCGAACTCGATGCCCAGCTGCTTATAGGTCACGTTATATTCCTTGAAGCTTACGTCAATAAACCAGCGCCAGAGAGCGAGATTATCCTCGTCGCCGTCCTCAAGCTTGCGGAACTCGGCACGGGCTGCGGATTCAAGGGATTCATCCTTCCCCGCTTCCTCGTGGAACTTAACGTAGAGGGCAACCAGCTCATCGATGCCGCCTGCCTCGATCTTTTCTTTATCGCCCCATTTGCGGTATGCAACAATCATCTTGCCGAACTGAGTACCCCAGTCGCCGAGATGGTTTATGCCGATGCATTTATAGCCGCAGAACTCGTGGAGCTTCTTAAGTGAATGGCCGATAACGGTGGTGCCCAGGTGTCCGATGTGGAAGGGCTTCGCAACGTTGGGGGAGGAATAGTCGAGAACGACGGTTTTGCCTTCGCCTGCATTTGAACGGCCGTAGCCTTCACCGAGTCTTTTGATCTCGCTGTAAAGGGAGCCTTCAAGATACTTATTATCGATACGGAAATTAAGATAACCGCCTGCAAGGGTCATGGTAGCAACGCCGGAGAGCAGGTCGTTACTATTGATATATTCGGATATAGCAGCGGCGATTTTGGGAGGAGCGGAACGAAGCTCACGGCTGAATCTGAAGCAAGGAAGCGCCAGATCTCCCATTGTTTTATCCGGAGGATATTCGAGATACGAAACGATGTCCTCTGCCTTAACGCTGCTTCCCTCAAAAAGAGCGGAAATAGCAGCAGCCGCAGAGGCAGCGATCTTATTTTTGATATTGAGCATTACTTTACCTTACCAGAGTTATTTGCTTTCGATTTTGATCTGAGTTGCGTTTTTCTCGGCAAGCGCTTTGTTGTGATTTTCAACGATGGTGTTGATCTTCGCAACGGGATCGAGAAGAGTGCTCATCGTGTTGTCAACGTTGAGCGTGTCGATGATCATTGCAACGTACTTGCAGAGATTAACCTCGGTGTACCAGGGACGGGACTTGAGATCGTCGGTGCGGTAGATGAGGTTGGTGGTGAATATCTGTGTGAACGCGCCTTCTTCATATGCGCGGTCGAATGCTTCAAGACCGTTGCAGAAAAGACCGAAGGAGCAGAAAACGTAAACGTTGTTTGCGCCCTTTGCCTTGAGCTGCTTGCAGACGTCGATCATGGATTCACCGGAGGAAATCATATCCTCGCCAACGATAACGTCCATTCCGCGGAGGTCACGGCCTATGTATTCATGTGCTTCGATGGGGTTACGTCCGTCGACAACGCGTGTGAAGTCGCGGCGCTTATAGAACATACCGAGCTCGATGCCAAGCATGGTGCTATAGTAAATGCAGCGGGACATTGCACCTTCATCGGGGGAAACTACCATGATATCGTCCTTGGAGAGAGATATATCGGGGTACTTTCTCAGAAGTGCCTTGATCATCTGATAGGTGGGACGAACGTTTTCAAATCCGATAAGGGGGATCGCATTCTGTACACGGGGATCGTGTGCGTCGAAGGTGATGATGTTGGAAACACCCATATCGGCAAGCTCCTTCAGCGCAAGTGCGCAGTCGAGAGATTCACGGGAGGAACGCTTATGCTGTCTGCCTTCATAAAGCATGGGCATAACGACGCTGATACGGTGAGCCTTTCCTCCGATAGCGCCAATGATCCTTTTAAGATCCTGGAAGTGATCGTCGGGGCTCATATGGTTATATTCGCTGTACATTTTATATTTTACGCTGTAGTTAAAGCAGTCGACGATAATGTAAACGTCGTGGCCGCGGAGAGACTCGAAAATGAGACCCTTACCTTCGCCGGAGCCAAAGCGCGGACAGTCTGTTTTTACAATGTAACTCTTCTTTTCTCTTCCCTCGGGGGTACGCCATTCAGAAAGATAATCGTCAACAATCTTTGCAAATTCCTCGCATCCCTTCATAGCGATGATGCTGAGATCACCGTTTATACAAGCAAGCATTTATGTTTCCTCCGAAATATTAGTTGATTCCGTTTTAAGCGACAATACACTTCATAATTATAGCACAAATTATTAACAGTTGAAATAGTATTGCAAAAATTATTCGACAAAAATTAGAGTTTAATTCGGTCTTATTTTATGAATTGTATAATAAAATTATTGCTATATCGAAATCTTTTTGTTATACTCATATATAATGAGACAGTAATACGCCATCAAACCTTTCAGGGAGTGAAAAATACCGTGACCAGATCCCCGGCTTCTATAATTAAATTCTATGTGATCAAACTTATACTTCTTTGTCTTGTGAATCTTTGTGCCACACTTGCGGCTTTTCTTATTTCGAAAATAGTGGCGCCGTTTGAAAGCCTTCTCTACAGATGGATAGTGAACGGTATTCCCTTCTTCTTTTTCATGTATTTTATGTTCACCGTTGAATCGCGCATAAAGCTTCCCGAGGAAAAAGAAAAGCTCACGGGAAAATACTTTTTCTTCTTTTCTCTCCGCGAGCTTTCAGTTTATTTGATTTTTCTTTTGCCGCTTCTCGCTCTTTATCTTTCCGATGAAGGCTTCATCTACGGCAGCGGCCTTCTGACTCTTTTTTACTGTCCTCACGCGCTTCTCTTCCACGTTGGCAGAGGGCTTCCCCACATAGCAAAAATACTGATCCCCGCCGCTGTATTCGGCGTTATAGCCTTTGCGGCGCACTACGTAAAGTCGAAAAAGCCTGCACCTGCACCGATACCCGCTGAAAAATCCGCCGATGAAGCGGATGAAGCTGAAGAGGCATCCGCCGACGAAGAGGAAAACGAAGATTAAGCCTTCCTTATCTCTGTAACGGTTAGTGTGTCACCGCAGACCTTGAACTTCACCTCGTAATCGGCATATAAGAATCCGTATTCACGTTCCGGATCGTTCTGATATGAGGGCCGCGGGTCCTCCTTCAGTATATTTTCAAGCTCGGTGAGCCTTGCGGCATCTATATTGCCCGCTTCCCTCTCGGGTATGGTCACTTTCAGCTTATATCCGTCCACCGTATCCGCAAAGCCGCCGACCGCATCGGGATGGCAGTCAACTGCGGGAAGATAGGGCTTTATATCGTATATGGGTGTGCCGTCCACAAGATCTGCCCCATCCACGATAAGAACGGGGCCGTCGTCCGGGTCCTCCTCTATAGCAAGGAGACGGACCGATGAGAGTCCTATGGGATTCGGTCTGTACGGCGAACGCGTTGCAAATACGCCGACTCTTTTGTTTCCGCCGAGGCGCGGCGGACGCACAGTGGGGCGCCAGACTCTGCCCGATCTTGTGTCTTCATCCAGCTCAGAGAATTCCCATATGAGCCACACGTGGGAGTATCCCTCAAGCCCTCTGAGAGCTTCAGCCCTCCTGTATTCGGGAAGAAACACGATCCTGCCTTTGAGTCCCGACACTCTGCCGCTTTGACGCGGCACACCGAACTTCGTTTTGAAATCTGTTTTTATTGTTGCTATCCTGATCATTATGTTTGCGCCTTTGACTTATGATAGCAATATTATAATACCTGTTACACATAAAAATCAATCCGTCATTACGTTTTAATAATCAACCAAGGGAGTATCTTATGAAAAAGTATCTGAAGCTTGCCATCCTTCTCGCTGCCGTTATCTCGGTCTCTATGCTTATAACCTCAACTGTCTATGCAGGTGACGACCCAATAATCAGCGTTATCGTTGAGGCTGACGGCGGAAAGTACGAGATATCTGCCGTACGCAAGGGAGGCGACTATTGCTTCCTGCTTCCCGGAAACATCGATACTGACTCCGTTACCGTTAAATATAACGGCACTCTTCTCCTTAAGGACAAAAACGGAGATGCAACCATCTACAGGGGCGATACCCTTGAGGTGGACTCATCATCCGGCACCATCAAGGTGAAGGAATATAATTCCGAAAAGAAATCCACTAAGACTTACACCTATGACGTTTATTTCGGCGGCTCCATCGGCTCCGTTTACATCACTGTGGACGGCGGAGATAAGGAATTCAAGAAGGTGAACTCCTCGAAGGGCTATGAGGCAGAGGGCACCATTATTGTTGAGGATAAGGCAGGCAACACAGTTTATAACGGCCTTATGTCCAAGCTTTCCGGCCACGGCTTCACCTCTTTCCAGGCAAACGGCGACATCGCCAACGTAAAAAACTCCTTCAATTTCAACATTCCCACGAAATCCGAGCTTATCTACGGTGCAGGTGACGCAAAAAAATGGGTGCTTTTAACTCCCAGAAGATTTGCAGGCGACAGAGATGAATCGGGACTTTCCCAGGTGGCTGCATTCACCACGTACAGCGCTATAATCGGAAACAAGCGCGCTTCCATTGAGGGCGAATACGTCGACCTCTACGTTAACGGCGAATACAGAGGCCTTTATATCCTCACCGAAAGAATGAACGACGGCGGCGCTATCGACGTTAAGGGGCTTGAGGACTATGTTAAGGCTTCGGGAATTCTCAAGACCGTATACGATTATGAAAACAAGGGCCGTGACTCCGCTCTTAACGCAGGCATTCAGAGATACACCTTCGATAAGGGAGCCAAGCTCACCGACAAGGACGTTGACATTACCGGCGGCTACGTGCTTGAGGTCATGTGCGATATGTACGAGGGCTGCGGCTTCAAAACCAAACACGGACTTTATATCTCCATTAAGAGCCCTGAGGTGTGCACCAAGGAAATGGTGCGATACATAGCCACCTACGTTCAGGAATTCGAAAATGCCATTTACTCCCCCACGGGATACAATGAAGCAGGCAAGCACTACAGCGAATACGTCGACATGCGCAGCCTTGCAGACACCGTGCTCGTTTATGCCTACTACATCAACTTTGAATACTTCCGCACAAGCACCTATATGTATAAGGACGCCGATGGCGAGGCAAACGACGTTCTTACCTTCGGTCCTGCCTGGGACTTTGAAACAAAAGCAGATAACCTCGCAATCGACAAGACCTTCTTCGGTACCACCAACTGGTTCACGTATAACGTTGAGCAGCAGTATATCTGGTCTGAGCAGCTCTGGCAGCACGGTGACTTTATGGAGTGCCTCTATAACGAAAACGAACGCATGAAGGAGGTGCTTCTTGAGCTGACGGGTCAGAAGGAATCCACTTCTGTTCCCTCTCTCGAAGCCATCACCGTTGCCGCGAAATATTCAGCGGAAATGAACCACAAGCGCTGGGGCGGTGCCGATTTCAACTCACTTTTCGACGCATATCGGAAGGCTGTAAAGAAGAGATTCGATCATTGGTACGGTGAGCTCTGGAATCCCGATGAATATCTGCTTTACGTTACTGTGGATGCCCTCGAAAACGAGGACGGCACCATAACCCTCACCGCCTCCTCTTGCGGCGGCAGCGGCGGATTCTACAAATGGTACAGAATCGACCCTGACGACCTCACCGACTCCGAGCTTTTCGCAACGAGAAAGGACACCGTCACCGTTGAGCCTGACGGCTCCATCTACTACTGCACTTACACCGGCAAGAATAACGCATATTACGAATATGCATCCGGCAAGATCTTCAGAGACGACCACGTCACCATGAAGAGCTGCAACGTTGCGGCTGTTGCAGGTGAGCACATGCCCGAGACCGAGCCGCCGGAAACCGAAAGCGACACCACCGCTGACACAGGCACTGCCGGTGAGAGCGGATGCGGCAGCACCCTTTCCCTTCTTATTTTCCCCTTCGTTTTCGCTGCGGGTGCTACAGTTATAAAAAAAAGAAAATTTTAATACAGAGAAAAGAGGTAAACACTATGGAAATGAGAAAAGTACACGAAAATGATATTTCCCTTCTTGGCTTCGGCTGCATGAGATTCACCCGCGACGCAGAAGGAAAGATCGACAGACCCAAGGCATACGCACTTATCGATCAGGCATATGCTGCAGGTGTTAACTATTTTGACACCGCATACGTTTATCTTGAAGGCGAAAGCGAAAAGATCGTGGGCGAAGCACTGAAGAAGTATCCCCGCGAAAGCTATTACGTTGCAACAAAGCTCCCCTCCTGGGGCACCGACACTCCCGAAAGAGCTCTTGAGATCTTTGAAGAGCAGCTTGCCCGCCTCGACATGGAATACGTGGACTATTATCTGCTCCATGCCATGAACCGCAATTCCTTTGCCAATTTCGTCAAAAACGGAATCGTTGACGTTTGCAAGAAGCTGAAGGAGGAAGGCAGGATCAAGAATCTTGGCTTCTCCTTCCACGACGGATACGATGCTTTCGTTGAGATGATCAATTATACCGACTGGGACTTCTGTCAGATCCAGTATAACTACATGGATCAGTTTGATCAAGCAACGACGAAGGGTGTTGAGCTTTGCCGCGAAAAGAACATTCCTCTCATCATTATGGAGCCTATCAAGGGCGGTACTCTTGCAAACATCCCCGAGGATGCAATGGAGCCCTTAAAGGCTATCGATCCCAATGCCTCCGCCTCCTCCTGGGCTCTTCGTTGGGTCGGCTCCTTCCCCGCTGTTAAGGTCATCCTCAGCGGTATGAACGAAAAGTGGCAGCTTGACGATAACCTTGCCACCTTCAGCAATTTCAAGCCCCTCTCCGAGGAAGAATTCGCTGCCGTTGAAAAGACCCGCCAGATAATTCTTTCCAGAGTGAGAAACGGATGTACAGGCTGCCGCTACTGCATGCCTTGCCCCGGCGGCGTTGATATCCCCAGAATTTTCGGCATTTGGAACGAGTACGGCAGATACGGCAATCCCGACACCGCAAAGAGATATGCCCGTCTCAAGCCCGAGGTTAAGGCGGATAACTGCCTTGAATGCGGCGCCTGCATGGAAAAATGCCCTCAGGGCTTCGATATCATCGAAAATCTCAAGGCTGCGAAGGCAGAGCTTGAAAGCATCAAATAACATAATGACCTTAAAAATACCGCTATTTTCAATAGCGGTATTTTTTGTTTTTTCACCTATAGAAGCACCGCAAATCATCCTTGATTTCATGTTTCTTTAATTGACAAACAAAAATAATGACTGTATAATCATAATAGATAACTGTAGACTTTTTGATATTCAAGAGATTAATTATGACTGCAACTGTATTCAACATTCAGCGCTTCTCTGTCCACGACGGAGACGGCATAAGAACGACGGTATTTTTCACCGGCTGTCCTCTTGCCTGCAGATGGTGCCACAATCCCGAGGGCGAAAGCTTCAAGCCCTCCCTGCTTTACAACAGCGAAAAGTGTGTTGGCTGCGGCGCATGCGTTGCCGCCTGCACGAGGGGCGCCATTTCCTTCGATGAGGCAAAAGGAAAGGCTCTACAGAATTTTGAGATGTGCGGTGCCTGCGGCGACTGCGTTCCCGTATGCATTGCTGATGCTCGCAGCATAGCCGGCAAAAGCTACACGGTAAACGAGCTCGTCAAGGTGTGCCGTGCGGACCGTATGTTTTACGAGGAATCGGGCGGCGGCGTCACCCTTTCCGGCGGTGAGGTGATGGCTCAGAATATTGAGTTCATCTATTCCCTCATCAAGGCGCTGGACCGCGAGGGTATTTCCGTTAATATCGATACCTCCGGCTTTGCTCCCTTCGAAAAATTCGAAAAGATCCTCCCCCTTGTGGACACGTTTTTATTCGATATAAAGTCCGTTGACAATGAGAAGCACAAGTACTGCACCGGCGTTGATAACGGGCTCATACTTGAAAATCTGAAGCTTCTCTCGGCAAAAGGCGCCTCCATCTATCTTCGTGTGCCCGTGATTGCTCCCGGCCCCGACGCCGTCAGCTTCGACGGTGCAAACTACACGGACGATGACATCGATGCTCTTATTGACGTTGCTTCTTCCGTGAAGTACAAGAAGCTTTGCCTTTTACCCTATCACGATACAGGCATATATAAGCGCACAGCCCTCGGATGGACGGCAGACCGTGAATTTTCCACCCCCACAACCGAAAGAATGCAGTACATCAAATCAAGGCTTGAAGCCCGTGGATGTTCTCCCGTCGTTATCGGCGGTTAATCAAACATTGATTCTGTAAAGGAGAAATAGATATGACAGACAGAGTAAAAAGACTTCGTGAGTTGAGCCTTAACGCAACTCCCACCATCTCCATGGAGCGTGCACATTACTTCACGGAAGCATATAAAACCTGGGAAGGCACCGTTTCCGTGCCCGAAATGCGCGCCCTTGCTTTCCTTCACTTCATGAAAAACCGCAAGCTCTATATCGAGCGCGGTGAGCTTATCGTAGGCGAAAAGGGCGAGCTCCCTCAGTCCGCCCCCACTTTCCCCGAGCTTTGCTGCCACACCGTTGAAGATCTTGAGATCATGAACGACCGTGAGATCATTTTCTTCAAGAATTCCAAGGAGCAGCGCAATTGGCACGCCCGTGAGATCATTCCCTACTGGGAAAAGCGCTCCATCCGTCACCGTATTCTGAGTGCGCTCCCTGAAGAGTGGAAGGACGCATATGCAGCCGGCATCTTCACCGAGTTTATGGAGCAGCGCGGCCCCGGACACACAGTTTGCTCCGACAAGATCTACAATAAGGGCTTTTCCGATTATAAGGCTGATATTGAAGAAGCTATCGGAAAGCTCGACTACATCAACGATAAGGATGCATATAAGAAGCGCGAGCAGCTTCGCGGTATGTCTATCGCGTGCGACGCCATCATCGTTCTCGGCAAGAGATATGCAGAGCTTGCCCGTGCTCTTGCTGAGGTTGAAACAGACGAATCCTGGAAGGCAGACCTTCTTCTCATCGCAGAAAACTGCTCCGTCGTTCCCGAATTCGCACCCAAGACCTTCCACCAGGCTCTTCAGATGTACTGGTTCGTTCATCTTTGCGTAACCAGCGAGCTCAACCCCTGGGATGCATACTCCCCCGGCAGACTCGACCAGCACGTTAACCCCTTCTATGAGCGCGACGTTGAAAACGGCATCCTCACCGACGACGGCGCACTTGAGCTTCTCGAGTGCCTTTGGGTCAAGTTCAACAATCAGCCCGCTCCTCCAAAGGTTGGCGTAACTCTCAAGGAAAGCGGCACCTACACCGACTTTGCAAACATCAACACCGGCGGTATCACCCCCAACGGCGAGGACGGAGTTAACCCCGTTTCCTATCTTATTCTCGACTGTATGGACGAGATGAAGCTTCTCCAGCCCTCCAGCAACGTTCAGATCAGCCGCAAGACTCCCAACAAGTTCCTGCTCCGCGCGATTGAGATCGCTTCTAAGGGATGGGGTCAGCCTGCGTTCTACAATACCGAGGCTATCATTTCCGAGCTTATGGCAGCGGGAAAGACGCTTGAGGACGCGCGCCGCGGCGGTACCAGCGGCTGCGTTGAAACCGGCGCATTCGGTAACGAAGCATACATTCTTACCGGCTACTTCAACATCCCCAAGATCCTTGAGCTGACTCTTTATAACGGCTACGATCACTACACCGGCAAGACCATCGGTCTGCAGCTCGGAGAGCCCGAAAGCTTCAAGACCTACGAGGAGCTTTACGATGCCTTCTGCCGTCAGATGGTACACTTCATCGACATTAAAACGGCAGGCTCCGCGATAATCGAGCGCATCTACGCCGATTATATGCCCGTTCCCTTCCTTTCCATCATCACAAACGACTGCATCTCCAACGGTAAAGACTACAATGCCGGCGGCGCAAGATACAACACCTCCTACATTCAGGGCGTTGGTATCGGCACCATCACCGACTCTCTTTCCACCATCAAGCGTCACGTATTCGAAAACGAAGAATTCACGCTCAGAGAGCTCGTTGACGCGATGAGCAATGATTTTGTCGGCCACGAGGCTATGTATCACACCATCCGCACCGACACTCCCTTCTACGGAAACGATGACGACTATGCAGACGACATCATGAAGGGCGTATTCGACTTTTATCAGAAAACCGTTACCGGCCGTCCCAACGTTCGCGGAGGCGAATATCGCGTTAATATGCTTCCCACCACCTGCCACGTTTATTTCGGCGAGGTAATGCAGGCATCTCCTAACGGCAGAAACAAGGCAAAGCCCGTTTCCGAGGGTATCTCTCCCGATAAGGGTGCAGACACCAACGGTCCCACCGCCGTTATCCGCTCCTGCTCCAAGATGGACCATCTCCGCACCGGCGGCACACTTCTCAATCAGAAGTTCACGCCTGCTGTGCTTGCAGGAGACGAGGGCAAGCGCAATCTTGCTTCCCTTATCCGCTCCTACTTCGCAATGGACGGACATCACATCCAGTTCAACGTTATCGACAGAGAGACCCTTATCGAGGCGCAGAAGCACCCTGAGGAATACCGCGACCTTATCGTTCGTGTTGCCGGCTACTCCGACCACTTCCGCAACCTTTCCAAGGCTCTTCAGGATGAGATAATCGAACGTACCGAGCAGTCCTTCACCTGATAGTTTTTTAGATCATTTTTCGGGAGGATCTTATGTATAAAACCGAAATGCACTGCCACAGTGTAAACGTCAGCGCCTGTGCCCACGCATCGGCAGAGGAGATAGTTCAGAAGTATATCGAAGCCGGCTACACCACCCTCGTTTCCACGGAGCATATAAATCCCTGGACCTTTCCCCGTGAGCTTGAGGGCGACACCTGGAAAAAGAGACTTGATTACTTTATGAATGGCTACGAAAAGCTTGTTTCAGCCGCCGACGGTAATCTGAATATTCTTCTCGGAGCTGAGATCCGCTTCATGCGGGAGAACAACAGCGACTATCTCGTTTACGGTCTAACGCCTGAATTTCTTGCCGACCTCGGCGACCCAAGACGTATGCACAGCATCAATTCTCTTTCCCGTGTGCTTCACGAAAGCGGAATGATGATATTCCAGGCACATCCCTTCCGTCCCACCATGATGGTCACCGATCCCAGAATACTCGACGGCATTGAGGTTGCAAATCTCTCCCCGTGGCATGAGTCTAATAACGAGATCGCTGCAATGTGGGCAAAGAAGCACGGTCTCATCGGTATCTCCGGCACAGATTTTCACGATCCCGACCATAAGCCTCTCGGCGGTATTCTCACCGAATACCCCATAAAGGATAATGCCACACTTCTGAAAACTCTGAAGGACGGCACCTTTGAACTTATTCTTTAATAAGAAAAAGCCCCCGCTTAAAGCGGAGGCTTTTTTTAGTAGCTGATTATATTTTTGTAGTTTACCGTTCTTGTTTATGGGCAATATGCCTCGAGGATCTCATCGCAGGTGAGACCCATCTTTGCAAGGTCGTACATTCCGAACTGTGAATATCCGACTCCGTGGCCCCAGCCCTTGCCGACAATGATGAAATTATTGCTGTCGGTGGCGTAAGCCGTTTGCTTCACAATGTAATCGGGCAGCTGAACGTTGATCTGTCCGCTGCTGCCGGATGTGAGCACGCTCACTCCCGTGGAGGGCACGTAATTATTATAGGTGCCGTTCACCGTCATAACCGAAACGCCGTCGTCTCCTAAGGAGGAGGTATATTTACCAAGGCTCGTCAGCACGGAGAAAACTCCCAGATTCGTTTCAGCAGTCACGTTGTTTGCGGGCGGCACTGTTTTCGTATAGGACGTATACTCAACGCTTCCCTTTCCGATGACGAAATTTGAGCTTTTCACGTATGCGGAAAATGCAGACTTGACCTTGTCCGAGCGGGTGATCGTTGCGGTGTGTCCCTTTTCATCGGTTACGACAAGCTGATATATGTAGGTGGAATTCTCACCGGCGTATGCCGTGATATTAACTGACGATATGGGTGCTGTGAGAGTGGTATATCCTTTGGCGTAAAGTGCAGCCTGAAGGTCTGAGGGGGAGACCTCCACCTGCCAGAATGCGTTTCCGTGCTTCAGATAGTCTTCCCAGGGCGTGGACACACTTTCAAGCCAGGGGTATGAGGAGCCGCCCCACACGTATTTTACGTCAGCATTGCAGTTGCCGGTGCTTGAGGAATAAAACACGGGTGCCAGCGCGCCGTTATACGTCATAACGAGGCCTGCGGTTTCTGTCACAGCCTTTATCACGTTTGCGTTTGCACGCGCAACGCCTTTATAGACCTGAGAATTTGCCGTGGCACACACGTTGAAGCCGTAGCTCTTCCAGTATTTCGACATGCTGCTTACAACGTAGGTCCTTGCGATGATCGCCATAGACTTTACGCATTCGAGGGGCCAGGAGTTTGAGATCTCGTAAGGAACAACTCCCATTATGTAATCCTCGATCGGAAGCACGTTTATTAAGGATATGCCGTCCTTTGATGCGGTGGTGTACCTTTTATAAACGAAAACTCCGTCGTAGATATTGCCCGCAGGGGTTGCGAGATAGGCTTCATTACCGTCTGTGCCGTCGATAGGCTCAAGCGCAAGATAGGAGCTTTTATCGCAATCGTATTCGAACATTATTTTTGATGATGCGTGGTCAACGACAGTTACGCCCGTTGATGTGGGAGCCGCAACTGAAACGGTATGTTCGCTTAAAAGCGGGGCCACTGCCTCAAGAGCTGCATTTGCGTCAGCCTCGGTGGCATAGCTGCCGAGCCTGATCTTATTTGCACCTTTGATATATGCCGGTATGGCATAGATGCCCAGCGACGATACCGCAGTGTTCACGGAATCGATGGTTCCGTTGAAAAGCGCTTCGTCTGAAAATTCTTCCTTCAGCTCAAGCTGATATCCGCCGACCTTAACGTCGGTATCCGTCTGATAGTATGAGCCTGTGGATTTCTGACCGTAGTTTCTGTCGGAAAGTACGGTAACCTTCACCGAGTCGATTATGGTCCAAAGGGGGGTGAAAGTTTTGTTATATAACTCTATTTCCTCTGAACCAACGAGAAAACCCGTTGTAGTACGTGTCGTAAATGCCACGTCGCAGCTGCTTCCGTAAATAAGCCCGACAGCGATATTAAGGTCGCTGGCCTCTGCGGCACTTACCTCCTCTATCAAAAAGTATATTGTCGTATAAAGGCCTGTGATGACCATCATTACGAGAAGAACCCAGGCAACTATACGGATCATGAGTGTCCTCTTATCCGTTTTGGGGTGCTGTGTTCTCTGCTTATCACTGTTTTTCAACTTTGTACTCCCCTCTTACTGTAATAATTGCTTCATCTGACGTTATCTTGATTCCGCGTCCGTCATTTGCGGGAACGAAGATCAGATGGTTATAAACGATGGTTTCGAAATTATATATATCCATACCGTTCGTTATATCCGCAACGGCTTTTTCTTCGTCTGAAGACACACAAACCGCTCTGCCGGAGCGAAGGATCACCTCCAGAGAATCGCCGGTGGGATAAATCACGTCATTTTTTTGAAGGGAGACCGTTTCGTATGTGGAAGGTGCGCCGCCGCTTGTTTTCAGCTCCTCAATGAGCCCGCGCAGCTCATCCAGCTGCTCCTGCAGCTCTTCGTTTTCAACGGTCAGCGCATTTATCTTCTGAACATAGTCCGATTCCATCTCGGCAAGCCGATCCTCCAGATAGGAGTACGAGATCAACGGATCTGTTGTGCTGTCGTATTCGCCGTCCGCTGCCAGGGTGAAAACCGAAAAAACAAGGGAAACGGCAAAGAAAGCACAGAGCATAAGCGTTTTCTTATTATATTTCATACATACCTCCATCTGTAGTGGGATCTTCCGCCATCAAAGATTGGCGTTTGCAAGTTATTTTATAAAAGCTTTATCTGAGCTGAGCCGCTGTCGGCATCGGAAAGAACGATGCCCGTTGAGGGCAGCTTCTGCCTTCTGTAGCGGGACGGATTCTCAAAAAGAGCCTCGGGATTCTTCTTCGAGGACGTTACGGTCTGCCCTGCTTTAAGGGTAAATAGCGCCACGCCCTGAGACGTTCTCGTTGTTTTCAGCGGTATCTGTGCCGTTGAAATAACTATAGCACGGTCGTTGCTGTTAAGCATCATAATATCGAAGGGCTCTTTTTCAATGAAAGCCGCAACGGGAGCCGACGCGGTGCTGTAGGCGTTTGTAAGCTTCTTACGGTTTGATTTGGTCTCGTAATTGGAAAGGGACACCTTAACACCCTTGCCGTTTTCGAATATGAACACAACGTTTGCGTCGGGCGAATAATCCTTCAAGGGGTACATAAGGAGAACGCCTTCGCCTTCGTCAAACTTAAGCTTAGCGGGAACGTATTCACCGAGAGCAGATGCCTTTGTAGTTTCGAACTCGCTCATACGGGTCTTATATACCTGACCCTTATCGGAGAAAAAGAGCACCTCGTCTCTGTTTTCCGCGTCCTCGCAGCAAAGAACGGAGTCTCCGTCCTTGAGCTTTTGCTCGTCGTTGCCGCGCCAGGATGCCATTGTGATCTTCTTGAAGTAGCCTTCCCTGGACATAACCGCCTTGCAGGCGTAATCCTCGATAAAGTCCTCAGCGCTGACGGTTTTCACCTCATCGGCTGATATGATCTCCGTGCGTCTCAGCTGACCGTACTTCTTTTTGATCTCCTGAAGCTGCTTGATAAGCTCTGCCTTAAGCTTGATATCATCCTCGATGATACCTCTCATCTCGGCGATCTCCTGTCGGAGCGATTCGATCTCCTTGATCCTGTTTATGATATATTCGCGGTTGAGATTGCGAAGCTTGATCTCTGCGATATATTCTGCCTGGATCTTATCGATCCTGAAGCCCTCCATAAGATTCGGAACGACCATATCCTCAGTTTCGGTTTCACGTACGATCCTGATAGCCTTATCTATATCGATGAGGATCTTTCCAAGTCCAAGAAGGAGGTGGAGCTTTTCTTCCTTGCGCTCGCAATCATACGTGAGCTCGCGGCGGTAGCAGCCTGAGCGGAAGCGGATCCATTCGGTAAGAATGCCGTGAACGCCCAGCTGACGGGGGGTACCGTCTATAAGCAGGTTGAAATTACACCTGAAGGAGTCCTCAAGGGAGGTGAGCTTATAAAGCTTTTCCATAAGCCTCGGCACATCGGTGCCGCGTTTAACGTCAAGGGTGAGCTTGAAGCCGGAAAGACCGATCTCATCGCGGAAATCGGTGACCTCCTTGATCTTTCCCTCTTTATAAAGCTCGGTAAGCTTTTTCTGGATAAGCTCGATTGTGGTGGAATACGGGATCTCGATTATCTCAACGCAGTTGTTCTTTTCATCGTATACGTACTTTGCGCGGAGCTTAACGGAGCCAACGCCGGTGTTGTAAATGGAAAGGAGCTGGTCCTTTTCGTAAATAAGCTGAGCACCGCCCGGAAAATCGGGGGCCTTGATAATGTCGAGCAGCTTTTCGGCGGTCACCTTGGGATTCTTCAGAAGGGCTATGGTGCCGTCGCATATCTCCGAAAGATTAAAGGAGCAGATATTTGATGCCATACCGACGGCGATACCCATATTGGGATTCACAAGTATATTGGGGAATGTGGTGGGAAGAAGCTCGGGCTCCTTCATGGTGTTATCGTAGTTATCCACCATATTAACGGCATTTTTATCGATGCCGCGGAATATCTCGGCACAGATAGGCTCAAGCTTAGCCTCCGTGTATCTTGAAGCCGAGGGCTTCATATCGCTTGAATACTGCTTACCGAAGGTACCCTTGGAATCTATAAAGGGATGGAGCAGCGCTCCGTTTGCCCTTGTAAGGCGCACCATAGTCTCGTAAATGGATGCGTCGCCGTGGGGGTTGAGCTTCATCGTCTGGCCAACGATATTGGCACTCTTTGTACGGGGGCCCGTCATAAGTCCGCCGCGGTACATTGTGTAAAGAAGCTTTCTGTGTGCGGGCTTGAAGCCGTCGATCTCCGGTATCGCGCGGGACACGATAACGGTCATAACGTACGGCATATAGTTTGATTCTATTGTTTCTGTTATAGGCTGGTTGACAATCTCGGCAGGCGGCAGCTTTTCCACCGTCGGCTTCGTTTTCTTTCTTGCCATTTTATCACTCTCTACTTGTTTTCTTTAATGATTTAAACTTTTTCGACCGTATGGTCAGCGGCTCTTATGAGCCTGTTATAAATTGCGGGAGCGATCCCGTCGCCGTCGGTGGACGGCATATACGTGTATATCATTTCGATATTTCGCGCGTCTGATACAGAATCAGCCTCGCGCAGGGCCGCAAAAAGCCTGTGTGCATGGCTCTCCTCGTCCTTTTCGCTTCCGATGGTGAGCGCAGACTCACCGAATTCAGCCGCATCCTCATCGTAGCAGATGAAAAGGCAGTTTTTCTTCTTCATCTCGTTTGAAACGTGGGCAAGCACTGCCTTTCTTTCGCCGTCCAGAAGCACGAGGGGCGCCTTGGGTGCATAATGCTTATACTTCATGCCGGGTGAAAGGGGCGCCTCCCCGGGACGAAGCCCGTCGGCAACTGTCACGCTACCGCAAACGCAGGAAAGTGCGTCTCTGCCAACGGCACCGGGACGGAGTATCTTAAGTGAATCCTCACCGGTGAGAAGCACGACTGTGGATTCAAGCCCAACGGCACACTCGCCGCCGTCTACGATAGCGTCTACCCTGCCGTTCATATCTTCAACGCAATGTGAAAAGCAGGTGGGCGAGGGTCTGCCCGAAAGATTTGCCGAGGGAGCCGCAACGGGCACGCCGGCAAGCTTTATAAGTCTTCTCGCAACGGGATGCAGGGGACAGCGAACACCCACAGTGTCGCCTCCCGCCGTTACCTCGTCCGGAATGTTACTTTTCTTTTTTAAAATGACCGTGATGGGACCGGGCATAAACTGCTCCGCAAGCTTATAATAAAGCTCTGTCGTGTAAGCAAAGTCCTCTGCCTCGAAGGGGTCTGAAACGTGGACGATAAGGGGATTGTCGTGAGGCCTGTTCTTTGCCTCGAAAACGTTATACGCGGCCTCTCCCGAATATGCAGAGCAGCCGAGTCCGTACACCGTTTCCGTGGGGATTATAACGAGTCCTCCCCGGCGAAGCAGCATAGCCGCCGGCAAAAGATATTCGTCCTTTGTCGTTTCCTTTACGAATAATGTTTCCTTATTTATCATAGAGCGAGCTCACCGCTTTTGAGTTTTTCCGCAGTGTCGGCAGTGATAAGTGCGTCTATCATAGTGTCGATATTTCCGTTCAGGAAGGTCTCGAGAGTATATAACGTAAGACCAATTCTGTGGTCGGACACTCTTCCCTGAGGATAATTATAGGTGCGGATCCTTTCGCTTCTGTCGCCCGTGCCGACCTGAGATTTTCTGTCGGCGGCGATCTTGTCTGCCTGCTCCGTGCGCTTCATATCGTAAAGCTTTGCGCGGAGAAGCTTCATTGCCTTATCCTTGTTTTTATGCTGGCTTCTTTCGTCCTGGCACTCGATAACGATACCCGTGGGCTTATGGATAAGACGTATTGCCGACTCGGTCTTATTGACGTGCTGACCGCCGGCGCCGCTTGATTTCTGTGTTTCGATGATCAGGTCTGTGGGGTTGATTTCAACCTCCACCTCCTCCGCCTCGGGCAGCACCGCAACGGTTGCCGTGGACGTGTGTATCCTTCCCTGCGATTCCGTTTCGGGCACGCGCTGAACGCGGTGCACGCCCGATTCAAATTTGAAGCGTGTATATGCGCCCTCTCCCGATATCATCAGCGTTACCTCGCGGTAGCCGCCAAGCTCGGTTTCGTTTGCGCTTATGATCTCCGTTTTGAATCGCTTCGTATCGGAATACATGGAATACATCCTCGCAAGCACGGAAGCAAAGAGGGCTGCCTCTTCGCCTCCTGCGCCTGCGCGTATCTCTAAAATGACGTTTTTGTCGTCGTCAGGGTCGCGTGGGAGCAAAAGGACCTTAAGCTCCTCGGAAATCCTTTCAAGAGCCTCTTTTTTCTCCGCAAGCTCCTCGATGGCAAGAGCCTCAAGCTCGGGCTCACCGCATTCGGAAAGCTCCTTAGCTTCTTCAATTGCCTCATCGCAGGACTTATATTCGCGGTATTTTTCAATAATGGGGGCAAGAAGCTTGCGCTCACGCGTCAGCTTCTTATACTCCTCCATATCGTTAAACACCTCGGGAGAAGAAAGAGTGTTTTCTATTTCGTTGAATCTGATTTCCGCTTCCCTGAGTTTTTCGAGCATTATTGTTTATGTCTGCCTTTTAAATTATTTGTTGAACGCCTTATGAGCGAGGTATGCCTCGTAAAGGTCCAGCTTGGAGATGATCTCGAAGGGCGCGTGCATGGAGAGCGCCGGCACACCGAGGTCGATGGTATCGATATTGTGGTTTGCTATGTACATAGCAACGGTGCCGCCGCCGCCCTGATCAACCTTACCGAGCTCAGCCGTCTGCCAAACGACGCCTGCATCGTCGAAGATGCGGCGAAGCTTATAAACGGTTTCAGCGGATGCATCGTTTGTGCCGCCCTTACCGCGGCTGCCGGTGAACTTGGTGAGAGTTACACCGCATCCGCAGATAGCGCTGTTGCGGCGCTCATATACCTCGGGATAGAGAGGATCGAAGCCTGCTGCAACGTCTGCGGAGAGGCACATGGAATTTGCTCTGACGATGCGCTCGTCTGCGCCGAGAGACTTGGAGATCTCAGCGATAACGTCAACGAGAGTGGAGGCCTTCATACCGGTGTTGCCCTCGCTGCCCGTTTCTTCCTTGTCGGCAAAGATGCACATTGCGGTCTTTTCGGGGTTCTCAAGCTCTGCCGTTGCCATAAGAATGGGGTAAGAGCAAACTCTGTCGTCGTGGCCGTATGCGCCGAGAAGCGCGCGGTCGAGACCGATATCGCGGGACTTGCCTGCGGGAACGATAGAAAGCTCAGCGGAAATGAAGTCACTTTCGGTGATGCCGTACTTATCGTAGAAATATTTCATGATGGAAAGCTTAACTCTCTCATCGGGATTGGAGGTAACGTAGGGGTCCTCTTCGGTTGCATAAGGACGGGAGCCGATGAGGATATTAAGGCCTTCGCCGGAGAATGCAGCGTCCAGAGGACGTCCTGCCTGATCCTTTGCAAGGTGAGGGAGAAGGTCGGTTATGCAGAATACGGGGTCGCCCTCGTCTTCACCGATAACAACGTTAACCACCTCGCCGTCTGCCTTAACAACAACGCCGTGAAGTGCAAGGGGGATGGTCGTCCACTGATACTTGCGGATGCCGCCGTAGTAGTGGGTCTTGAAGTATCCGAAGCCGCTGTCCTCATAAAGGGTGTGCTGCTTTAAGTCGATTCTGGGGGAATCAACGTGAGCCGCGGAAATACGGATACCGTTCTCAATGGGCTCAGAGCCGATAACAAAAGCAATGAGGCACTTGCCGCGATTGTTAAAATAGAGCTTGTCGCCGGCCTTCACTTCGTCACCAAGCTGATAAGGCTTAAAGCCGTGATCCTTGAGGATCTCGATGCCTGCGGCAACGGATTCGCGCTCGGTCTTGGCGTCGTCGATGTATTTTGCGTAGTTCTTCGCAAATGCATACGCAGCCTCTATCTCTTCTGCGGTTCTTACCTCAAATGCGCTCTTTTTCTTGGAAAAAAGCAGATCCTTGAGTTCTTTTGTTTTGTCTGACATAGTTTCGTCTCCTTCGGATAGAAAGTTTAAGAGTGATCTTCACTCCGAATAATAAAGCTTTGCATAAAGCTGAGCCGCGGTTTTAACTGATTCAACGAAAATATTCGTCTCCTCAAAGGGGATGGTATGAAGACTCATACCGTCATTTGAATACCGGCTGTTCTGAAGCCAGGCATCCACTGTGTCCATACCCACGTTATACGCTGCGTAAACGGTGGGCCAGCGGGCATAAATTCCGTAAAGATAGGAAAGATAGTACGTTCCGTATTTTATATTGGTCTCGGGATCGTAAAGCATTCCGACCTCGTACTCCTCATCGAGAAGCTCACAAATATGATCGAACGTGGAGGGCATTATCTGCATAAGCCCGATAGCGCCTGCGTTTGACAGAGCGCTGCTGTCGAAATTGCTTTCGGTTTTTATGATAGCATACACAATGTGCTCGGGCACGCCGTATGCTTCGGAATATTCTGTCACATACTCGGAATAATCCTGCGGATGATTCCTTCTGTCGACCCCGTCGAGGATCTTATCAATGATCAGCCCCACACAGATAGAAAGTGACACTATCAGTATGACGGTGATGCTTCGTATTACAGTATTTTTAATCATTTCTTTATTCGTTTATAAGTCGGCGGTAAAGCTCGCGGGCCTTTATGTAAAGCTCGTATGGCATACCGTTGTTTTCCAGAATATATTCGCATCTTTCGCGGAGCTGTGCCTCCGAAAGCTGCGCCCTTATCCGGCTCTCTGCCCTTTCACGGGATATGCCGTCGCGCATCATTATTCGGTCTATCCGCGTTTCTTCATCGGCAACCACGCCGACCGTGGTGTCGCAAAGAGAATCAAAGCCGGATTCGAAAAGCACAGGGGCATCCACGACTGCTGCTCTGTAACCGGCATCGGCATATTCCCCGATGCGGCGCACAGTTTCCGCTTTAATATATTTATGAGTAATGGAATTCAGGGTGTTGAGTGCATCATCGTTTCCGAATACGATGCCTGCAAGCACAGGGCGGCAAAGCTCACCCGTATCTGTGGTGATACTGCTGCCAAAAGAAGCCACAAGCTCATTCATAAGGTCTGTCCCGGCAACGCAAAGCTCGCGGTATACCCTGTCGGTATCGATTATTGCGGCGCCCAATTCGCGCATGGCGTTGGATGCGGTGGTCTTTCCTGCGCCGGAGCCTCCGCAAAGTCCTATAACGATCATAAAACGAGCCTTTCGCTTCAAAAATAACATGAACCCATAATACTATCGATTATATTATACTATATTTCATTTGTTTTTGCAATAACATGGGAAATATTATAAGAATTTAGCCTCTAAATAAAAAATAAGCCAAAGGCTTTTAATGCCGTTGGCTTATTCTTTTTGATCTTGCTTATTCTTCGTCTTCTTCGATGAAGGGCTTGTTGCAAGCGGGGCAAACCATGTCTTCGGTGTCCATATCAACGTCGAAGCAGATGATCTCGCCGCAGTTGGGGCACTGTGCCTCATAGTATTCTTCCATAAGGCAGCCTTCGCAATCCTCACACTCGCAGTCATCGTCGCAGCCTTCGCAGTTTTCGCAATCCTCGTAGTGGCAGCCGCAATCGCAGTCTTCGTCGTCGCAATCGTCGCAGTCGCAGCAATCGCACTCGTCGTCACATTCGAAAACGTAGGATTCTACGTCGCCGAGGTCGTGATCGAGCTCTTCTACGTATTCCTCAAGCTCCTCAACGTCTTCTTCGATATCGTCGATAACGTCGATAAGGTCTTCGATGATGTTGATAAGCTCGGAGATAAGTCTTGCTTCGGGCTTGGTGTTATCAAGGTTGAGTCCTTCTGCGAGGCCCTTGATGTAAGCACACTTTTCACTAATGCTCATATTAGATACTCCTCGGAAATCAATTATTTAGCGCGTTCGATGTAGTCGCCGGTTCTGGTGTCGATCTTGAGCTTGTCGCCGATGCCGATGAAGAGAGGCACGTTGATCACAGCGCCGGTCTCAAGGGTGCAGGGCTTCTTTGCGCTTGTTGCGGTATCGCCCTTAACGCCGGGCTCGGTGTCGGTTACCTCGAGGATAACGAACATCGGAGGCTCAACGGAGAATACGTTTCCGTTGTAAGAGAGAAGCTTGCAGTTGTCGTTTTCCTTAACGAACTTGAAGGTGTCGGGAAGAAGCTTTTCTTCGATCGGGATCTGCTCGTAGGTTTCGGGATCCATGAAGTAGTAAAGCTCGCCGTCGTTATAGAGATATTCCATCTCCTTGCGGTCGATTCTTGCATCCTGGAATTTATCAGTGGGGCTGAACGTGCGCTCGATAACCGCGCCGGTCATAACGTTACGAAGCTTGGTGCGAACGAAAGCCGCGCCCTTACCGGGCTTAACGTGCTGGAATTCGATAACCTGAAGAACGGTGCCGTCACCGTTGTCGAAGGTTATACCGTTTCTGAAATCGCCTGCTGTTACCATGTCTTATATACCGTCAGCAGCATAAGTGCCGCCGTCGGTTACTCCTTTCGGTATTTTCTATTAACTCAATTATTATAATATACTATCGCTTGTTTTGCAATAGTTTTTCGCCACATAATCTTGGGATTTTACTTATTTTGCCTCAAATCAGGTCAAATTTCGATCTCAATGAGCTCCTTCGGGCACTCAGTAAGGTTGCGTGCACCGCCGGGAATTATCTCGATCATATCCTCGATGCGGCATCCGTATTTGCCTTCGATATAGATACCGGGCTCAACGGTAACGACCTGACCTGCCTCAAGGACCATATCCCCTGCTCCTCCGTGGAGACCGGGTGCCTCGTGGATAAGGAGACCTACTCCGTGACCAAGGCTGTGACCGAAGCATCCCTCGTAGCCTGCGTTATTGATGATGTCGCGGGCGATCTTATCTGCTTCAGCATTGCGGAAGCCCTCGGTGATGGCTTCGATGGCTGCGACCTGAGCCTTGAGCACGGCGTTGTACACGCGCTTGATCTCTTCGTCTGCCTTACCGATAACGACGGTACGTGTCATGTCGGAGTGGTAGCCGTTAACTACTGCGCCGAAGTCGAAGGTGAGGAAGCCGCGCTCAATGGGAACGGGACGGGGCTCGCCGTGAGGAAGTGCGGATGCGGAGCCGGAAACGCAGATCGTTTCGAAGCTGATATCCTGAGCACCGTGACGGCGCATCTTATATTCAAGCTCAAGTGCAAGCTCGGTTTCGGTGACGCCTGCCTTGATCATGGGAAGAAGCTCTGCGAATGCCTTTTCCGCGATCCTCTGAGCGGCAACGATGTCCGCAACCTCGCCGGCATCCTTATATATACGGAGCTTTTCAATGAATCCGCCGCTTTCCACAAGGGTGATGCCCTCAAGACGCTTTGTGAGAGATACATACTGCTGATAAGAAAGAGAGCCCTCCTCAAAAGCAAGAGTTTTAACGTTGTTTGCACGGCAAAGCTCTAAAAGAGTGTTGTCGCCGCGCTTGGGCATAAGGATCTCAAAATCCCCCTTGACCTTTGCTCTCGCCGCTTCGATGTATCTGAAGTCGGTGATAACGTAGGACTTTTCCTTGGTCACGAGAACGTAGCCGTCGGTGAAGTTGAAATCGGTGATATAGCGTTGATTGATCTCCGATGAGATATAGATAGCATCGAATTCACAAGTCAGAAGCTTTTCCTTTGCTTTGTCAAGTCTTGTCATGGTATTCCCTCTTTTCTTTATTTTTCAGAATTCAGTTCTGTTAAGTAACGTTTCATGTAAGGGCGCTCGATAGCTCTTTTCGCGCGGAAGAAAAGCGAGCGCTTGTCCTTTATGGGCGGAACGACTATCGACCTTATGCCTGCTCTGTTTGCGGCGGCAACGTCGGTGAGTAGCTGATCTCCGAGAAGCACCGTCGTTTCTTTTTCGCTTCCCATTTCAGCGATCATTTTTAAAACACCGCCCGTCAGCGGCTTTCCGCTTTTTGCAATGGCCGGAGCACCGAGAGAACGGTTAAAAAGTGTCACACGCTCCCAATCGTTATTGGATGCAAAGGCAATCTTCACACCGGCTTCGGTCAGAGCATGATACCAGGCAGCGACCTCCTCGGTGGGCTCGGGGTCGTCGTATGTGACGAGTGTGTTATCTATATCGGAAACGATAGCTTTAATGTTGTTTACGGCGCAAAACTGCGGCGTTACTTCCCTGTACGTATCGAAAATGAAGTCGGGACGTAAGTATTTATCAAAAAGTTTCACGATCGTCTCGCCGTCCTTTTCATAATAATTGTGTTCGTATAATTATAGCAATATTTCACCCGCCTGTCAATTGATTGACTTGACAATTAGTTTTTAAAGTAGTAAACTGTTAAAGCCAAAGAGCACCCTCGCGGGTATGTGCGTGAGAATTCCGCCATCCCGCGAACACAGTCCGCGGGTATGTGCGTGAGAATTCCGCCATCCCGCGAATACAGTCCGCGGGTATGGCGGAATTGGCAGACGCGCCAGACTTAGGATCTGGTGTCCCCGACGTAAGGGTTCGAGTCCCTTTACCCGCATAAACAGAAAAACAACGGCCAAAGGCCGTTCTTTTTGTGTTTCCGCAGCATAATACGCTCGACCCGCAGCAAATTCGCAGAATTTGCAGTTTTGCGTAAAACAAACTATCGCTCCGCACTCACGATCGCGCAAAACTTGGGTTCAGAGTCCATTTGCCCCGTCACTTTTGCTTTGACATAGCGATAGCTTTGTGCTATCATAATTCTCAAAGAAATCGAATCTCAAAAGAGGTATCATATATGAACGAACTTATTAAGAGCCAAGCGCTGGCCGCAATAACTGAGCTGGCGGACAAAGCAGGCCTGAAAAAAGGAAGCATCATCGTGATCGGATGCTCCACAAGTGAGGTCTTAGGCTCAAAAATCGGCACCAATTCAAGCCCCGACACCGCGGGCGCTATCTTCACCGCCCTTAATGGCTTCGCCCTCGAGAATGGCTATTTTCTTGCTGTACAGTGCTGTGAGCACCTGAATCGCGCGATCGTCACCGAACGCGCCGCCGTTCCGGCATGTGAGCCCGTCAACGTGGTGCCTCAGCCGAAGGCAGGAGGTTCGCTCGCCACCGCTGCATACAATGGATTCTGCGATCCTGTTGTGCTTGAGGAGATACGAGCTGATGCAGGTCTTGATATCGGTTCCACCCTCATTGGTATGCACTTGAAAAAGGTTGCCGTACCCGTGCGCCTTGAGGCAAACGTTATCGGCGAAGCAACAGTGGTTGCAGCGCGCACGCGACCGAAATTTATCGGCGGCATCAGAGCCGTTTACGACGAAAATTATATGTAAGAAAAAGGAGAGCGTTCAGCTCTCCTTTTTAATTGTGCGGATATTTATCTTCTCTTCTTCCCCACGGCAACGACTGCTGCGGCGGAGACGACG
Source organism: Eubacteriales bacterium (assembly GCA_045586225.1). Taxonomy (GTDB): domain Bacteria; phylum Bacillota; class Clostridia; order Oscillospirales; family CAG-272; genus DTU064. Next base: position 1,249 of record JAZMZX010000022.1, on the reverse strand, counting down.
GCAACAGCGGCGTAAATGGCGGTGGCAAAGCCGGTCTGGGGGGCGGAGACCCATTTATCGTACGGCTCGGGAATCGAGTAATCTTTATCGGGATTCAAAAGTTCTAAGGTATCAACGAAGAAAAGACCAAATTTTTTGTAATAAGGACTATATCCTCCGTCACCATTCCAATAATCCATCGCACTTATATGGTGAGAATCATATAAAAAACCGGATTCGTTATCATCACATAACATATATTCGAGATATTTCGTCAACTCGCCATTCTCATCCATAGCAATTAACGTTTTTTCGTCACACAACATCAAATCAAGAAGGTTGTAAACATAACCGTCCTCTTCGCAAAAGAACACAGCGGGAGATTTAAAGTGTTTACGAACCGCCACCACATCATCGGAAAATAACACATCAAGATCTTCTTCTGAGAGAGATTTGTATATGGTATCTTTATACACGGTTACAAAATCCTCTCTTTTTATGTTCAAATCGTGTATGGCATAGTAAATAAAAGGCGCTTGAAGCGGTTTTATGTTTTCATCGTCACCATAATAGTCAAAAATATTTTTTGCATTAATATATTCAAAATCGTTTGCTTCTGCCTGATATGTTTTGCCCCGATAAACATCATAGTCTTTCGCATCGGGATATTTTCCATAAAAGGTACTGAATCTCTCCGGGAATACGTAAATATATCCGTTCAAATACGGAAATCTAAAATACTTATAAAGATCGAAAGTAGCTATCCTTAAATCATCAGACGCTACCTTCTTTGCAGATACAACGGTAGACAACGATAGGATAAGAATTACAGCTATTAATAATACTGTTATACGCTTCATAACGACTCCTCCTTAATCAAAATGTATATCGTCATAGAATTTAATTGGATCGATGGTGTTATCTCCTCTTCTTCCCTACCGCGACGACTGCTGCGGCGGAGACGACGGCAACAGCGGCGTAGGCGATTGTGGTGAAACCGGTTTGTGGGGCGTAAACATCGTAATACTCGTCGAAATAACTAAGTTCAATTTCGATACTTACAAGCTCACAAAGGCTATAAAGGCAATATTATTTGGAAAGGGTGTAGTAGAGATAGATAAAAGGTAGTGCTGTTTTTGGGGACGTGTTGGACTGCGGAAAAAGTAGCTGAATATCAATCCTCAAAAAATATGGATAAAGTTTTGTGTGATAGAAAGCACAATAAATTACCAAAAGAAGTCGGAGGCCAAGCGGTCTTAGGAAGACAACT
>JAZMZX010000021.1:0-15410 GCA_045586225.1 Eubacteriales bacterium | reverse complement strand
ACGGCGCATTCGTTGCAGGCACCATGGGCTTCGTAGTTGACGAAGTTTTCGATGCTACCAACGGTATCAAGATCAAGATGGACGTTACCATCGACAAGACCAAGATCGGCGGCTCTCCCTGGTTCCAGGGCGTTGCTTCCTTCTTCAATGCTGACGGCAAGTCCGCTGAATTCCTCGCTCTCGCAGGCGAAGAGTTCGAGCACTCCTTCGATGCATACTACCTCAACTACAAGGGTTCCGGCACACACTTCCAGACACATACCGGTGATCTCGGCGAAGGCGCTACCGGCAACAATGTTGTTTGGGGCGGTGACGTTGCTGAAGACCTCGTAACCGACGATGCTCCCACCTGGAGCGGCACTGTTGAATTCATCGTTGTTCCCGCAGAAACCGGCGCTACCGTTACCATCCTTGTTGACGGTGTTGACATCGGTCTCCCCAACAACCCCGAATTCGCAAACTTCCTCTCTGACGAAATGCTCGTTACCATCGGTGCTACTCACTACGGCGACTATGCTCTCGCATCCACTATCGACAACGTAGTTATCTACACCATGCAGGAAGAAGCAGCTCAGACCGGTTTCGCTACCGTTGCTCTCGCAATCGTTGCAATCGGCTCCGGCGCTTACATCGTATCCAAGAAGCACTAATTCTTGAATAAGCGAAAAAGGCTCCCTTTTGGGAGCCTTTTTTTTGTGTATGTTTCGAAAATGTAAATAAGGTGTTGACAAAGTATTTGTGCATTGTTATAATTCCTATATAGGATTTTGATTGTTATCAAAACTAAATTTTTTTTTGGAGGAACTTTTCATGAAAAAGATTCTTGCTCTCGTAATGGTAGTTGCTATGTTCGCATGCTTCGCTACCGTTGCAAACGCTGCTGCCCCCGAAGGACAGATCGCGTACTACACCTTTGATGCTGCTGACGAAGCAGGCCTCACTGTAAACGGCGAAAACGCTACCTACGCAGACGGCACTGTTACTCTCGGCGACGCTACTTACCTCACTGCAGACGTTGATCTTACCGGTGTTACCGCTATGACCATCGCTCTCAAGGTAAAGACCACCGATAACGATGCTAACTGGGGCTTCGAGATCACTTCCGAAGAAGCACACACCTATCCTGCTGAGCACTACATCGGCTGCCTTCTCAACGACAACGTAACTATCGAGCGTTACAACAACCCCAATGGCCGCCCTGCTTCCGCAGCTGCTCCCATCACTGTTGGCGAATGGATCGAAGTTGTAGCTGTTCTTCCTGAAGACGGCTCCATCGTTCTCTATGTAAACGGCGAAGAAGTTGCTAACGTTCCTCAGACCGAAGGCTTCGACCTCAACATCGCAGGCTGCATCGGTGAGACCCCCGAATTCAAGATCGGTAAGGCTAACTGGGGCGCAGGCGAATTCGCTGCAGGCACCACCTTCGACACTGTTGTAGTTTACAACACCGCTCTCTCTGCTGACGAAGTAGCTACCGCTTTCGAAGCTCCCGCAGCTGAAGAAGACGCTCCTCAGACCGGTTTCGCTACCGTTGCTCTCGCAATCGTTGCAATCGGCTCCGGCGCTTACATCGTTTCCAAGAAGCACTAATCAATCATTATCCAAATGAAAAAGAACGGAGCCGACAGGCTCCGTTCTTTTTTTGCGCATATTGCTTGCTCCCCAAAGAGAGCGCCCCTGCTGCTTGCTTTAGGCGGGACGGTCCGTGATCTTGGCGGAGTTTTTTATAATGCATTTATAATTTCGCTTTCTGTGAATGAAATGTTAATAAATGTATTGCGCGATGGGGAAGGTGTATGATATAATTGCCTTGCAAGATCCTATATAATAAGGAGAATTAATCATGAAAAAGATACTTGCTCTTTTACTTGCCGCGCTGATGCTTGCATCTCTCGTTGCCTGCAACGATGACAGCATGCCTCCCGTTGGCACAGAAGGCGAAGGTGAAGGCACCGGTACCGGCGAAGGCACCGAGACTGAGGCTGAATCCGAAACTGAAGAAGAGGACGAGGATTACGTTCCCGACTTCGAAGCAAAATACGGCGGCTACGTAGGCGTAGGCGTTGCATCCGGCTCTGCATACTTCGATAACCTCAAAGTTATGTCCAAGCAGTCCGACAAGAAGGAGCTCTACTACGACGAGCTTGAAGGCGAGCTTCCCGCTCTCACCATCGATGAAGGCACCGAAGCCGGCTGGGCTATCGCTGTTGACCCCACCGAGGATGAAGACGAAGAAAAGCCCAACCACGCTCTCGGCTTCACCGGCGCTTCCGCTTCCAAGGCAACGTTCGGTGCATCCAACTGGAATTTCTATCAGTATTCCGTTAAGGTGCTCCCTGTTGACGACACATCCGTTATCGAGCTCTACTTCTGCATCACCGATGCCGACAACTATTTCGTTGTTACTATCGGCGGTGAAAACGGCGAATCCCTCTGCCACCAGGTAGTGGGCGGCGAAAAGAAGGACGTTGCTCCCAGCGTATTCGCTCCCGTTACGATCGGTGAATGGACCTCCGTTGGCGTTACTGTTGAACGCGAGACCATCGATATCTACATCGGCGGTACCAAGCGCTTCTCTCTCTTCAACGATGAGTTCGAGTACAGCATGACGATTGCTAACAGAGCTACCCTTAACGCTCCTTACTGCGCTTCCTGGGAAACTCCCTCCTCTCTCAACGACGGTATGCACCCCGAAGCTACCTATGCTGCAGCTTCCAACGGTGCTGCATACGGCTCCTGGAGCATGGCAGGCATGTCTGAAACTATCTCCTACGTTTGGGATGAGGCTGTCACCGTTGACGGTATCGGTCTCTTCTTCTGGCAGGATAAGGACACCCGTGAATACTGGCTCGAAAACGGCGGTATCCACTCTGCTTCCTACTACACCATTCAGTATATGAACGAAGCCGGCGAATACGTTGACGTTGAAAATGCTGTTGGCCTTGAGGTCCTCGACGACGTTATGAACCAGTCCTTCTTCGATGCTGTTACCACCACCTCCATCCAGGTAACTCTCTATAAGTTCACCGAAGAGGAGGATGCTACCTACAAGTTCTCCGAATATGCGGACTACGAAGCAAACGGCGGTGACGTTGAAGCTGAGGGCGCTCCTCTTGATCCCTCCATCCGCGGTCTCGGACTCTTTGAGTTTGAGGTTTACGCAGCAGGCACTGTTGAAAGACCTGAGGAATGATCACTGAAGGCGTAATGCTATATTGAATCGAAAAAAAGCTGACGCGGAAGGCTCCGCGTCAGCTTTTTGCTTTTGAAGCGGGATCACGTTTATTTGAATAAAAATATGAATATTTCCGAAATGTAACTTTTGTTAGTTTTTTCTTTGAAATGTTGTTCGATAAAATGAACAAAGTGTAGAGAAAAAGTCCGACTTATGTTATGAAATATAGTGAAAAAGATAAAAAAGTGCTGTGGGGGCTTGAAATATTGCACCGTTGTGTGATAAAATAAACAAACGTTAAAAATCAGAATGTATAGGTGTTTATATTTTGATTTTTGCGTGAAGCATTTTTGAGGATAACGGGATTTTTTTCGTTTTCTTCATAATGTATAATGCACCGGACCTGTGATAGGCCGTCCGGGGCGAAGCTGTCTTCCTTATCATTAAGCGTGAAAAGGATGGGAAGGCGGAAAATTTCGTTAACGGAGAGCTTAGCTCTGTTAAACATATTTTTTTATATTTTTTTGGGAGGAACAAAAAAATGACAACTTTCAAGAGACTCATGAGCGTACTGCTTGTTCTCTGTATGCTGTCTGTTGCTTTCGTTTCCTGCTCTAACAAGGGCGGCGACGCAAAGGTCGGCAACTATACATATAACAGCTATGCTCAGGCGCTCGGAACCAACTGGAACCCCCACACCTGGGAAGTAAGTTCCGATGACGCTATCCTCAGCTACGTAAGCTCCCCCTTCTGCACGATGCAGGTTTCCGATTCCGAAAACGGCATCTACCAGTGGGTATATGAGATGGCTACCTCCATCGAGGACGTAACTAAGGATCATCAGGACGATCTCACCAAGTATGCTGTAACCCTTCCCGAAGGCCAGAAGGCTTCCGAGACCACTGAAGGTTACGTATATGAGATCAAGCTCAACGAAGAAGCTAAGTGGGAAAACGGCACTCCTATCAATGCTGACACCTACATCTACTCCATGAAGGCTCTTCTTGACCCCGCTATGAAGAACTACCGCGCTAACCTCTATTATGCAGGCGAATCTGCAGTAGCAGGCGGTAATGCTTACTACTATAGCGGCGACATCGCTTGGGATACCGATCTCAAGGGTGCTGCAACCCTCGACACCATCGTTAAGGGCGAAGACGGCACTTACACCACTGCTGATGGCAAGCCCATCGCAATCGCTCTCACCTCCGCGCTTGAATGGCTCGGCGGCAATGCTCTCTCCGATTACGTTGACGCATACGGCGACGCTTACTTCGGTGTTGAAGATTACGAAACCCTTTCTGCTATGGCAGTTGGCGGCTTTGTACCTGTAACCGATGAAGCCATCGACCTTATGGAAGGCGTTATCACTGCTGTTGAAGCATGGGGCGAAACCAGAGCTGAAGTTGCTCAGTACTTCTACTCCGGTACTCAGATGCCTGAAGTTACCTACGACGTTGTAGGTTGCTACAAGGTTGACGATTACACCATCCGTTATGTATGCCAGACATACCTCGACAAGAACTACTTCCTCACCTCCTGCACCTCTACTTGGCTCGTATATGAAGAGCTCTACGAAGCAGGAAAGGACACCACCGGTGCTCTCGTAACCACTAACTACAACTCTTCTCCTGAAACCACCATGTCCTACGGTCCTTATAAGATCGAGTCCATGCAGAACGACAAGCAGATCGTTTACGTTCAGAATGAGAACTGGTACGGCTACGAAAAGGAAGGCGATTACCTCGTATCCTATACTCCTTACCTCGTTGACGGTAAGAACGTACAGCGCTACATGACCACCAAGATCGTTATCGACGTTATGGATAACGAAGCTGCAAAGCTCGCATTCCTCAAGGGCGACCTTGACGACTGGTCTCCCAGCGCAGACGACCTCGTTAACTACTCCATGAGCGAACAGCTCTACAAGGTTGACGAAACCTACACCATGTCCTTCTTCTTCAACACCGACGTTGATATGCTCAAGGAAATGGATAACTCCAAGGGCAACGTAAACTCCGTTGTTCTCTCTAACTACAACTTCCGCAAGGCATTCTCCCTTGCAGTTGACCGTACCGAGTTCGTAACCGCTACCGAAGGCTACAAGCCTGCTTACGCGCTTATGAACAACCTCTACTTCTACGACGTATACAACGATCCTACCTCCTCCTACAGAGGCTCTGATGAGGCTATGCAGGCAGTTTGTGATCTCTACGGCGTAAAGTACGGCGAAGGCACTCCTTATGCAACCCTCAAGGAAGCATATGACTCCATCACCGGTTACAACCTCACCGAAGCTAAGGCTCTCATGGCTACCGCTTGCCAGGAACTCGTAGATGCAGGTCTCTACACCAAGGGCGAAGACATCACGATCCGTATCGGCTGGGCTAAGGCTGCTCTTACTTCCGCTGACAACAACCAGATCGCTCTTATGAACAAGTACATCAACGCTGCTGTTGAAGGATCCGGCTTCGGCAAGATCACTCTCGAAGGCGTTGGCTCCGTTGAAGACCGTTACGGCGACGTTCCTGCTGGTAACTTCGCAATCGGTTACGGCGCATGGGGTGGTGCTGCGTTCTATCCTTTCCGTAACTTCCAGGTATACTGCGATACCGAACAGTACGCAGGCCAGATCAATGAAATGGCATGCTGGAACCCTGCAGTTGAAGAGCTTACTCTCACTGTAGAAGGCAAGGAAGTTACCATGACATGGCAGGATTGGTCTCGTTCCATGACCGGTACCGGTCAGTTCGCAACCTCTGACTTCTCCGTTAAGCTTGCGATCACTGCTCAGATGGAAAAGCTCTTCCTCGAAAAGTACTACAGAATCCCCTTCTGCGGTTCCACCATTTGCTCTATGCTCTCTTACAAGTGCAACTACTACACCAATGAGTACAACATCATGTACGGCTTCGGTGGTCTTGAGCTTATGACCTACAACTACACCGATGAAGAATGGGCAGAATTCTGCGCTGAACAGAATGGCGATATTAAGTACGAATAATTCCGGTAACTGAAAAAATCATACTGAATACACCATAAAAAGGCGGCAGGGGGGAATTAAATCCCCCCTGCTAACCTTGATTTTTCGGGTTAAATAAAATTTGTTCCTTTTTTCGTTCGAGATCGTTCACTCCGACGTCCTGTTGGACGGGCAAATCCGAGCGAATCATCTCGAGCGAAGAATGAAACGTTTTTCACTCATTTATTTCACATCCCTTAAGCTAAGGAGAATAACGTTATGACAAAATACGTTATAAAAAGAATCCTTTTAATGTTCTTCACGCTGTTCGTTATCGTTACGATCGCGTTTACGCTTATAAGACTGCTTCCGCAGCAGCCGCCGGACGGACTCGACGTGAACCAGAGAAAGGCGGTTCTTGACCGTTGGAGAGCTCTCGGCTACGAGGAGCCCATCCCCACGCAGTACGCCATCTATCTGAGAAATATCTTCACCAAGGGTGACTTCGGTACGTCCTGGGCTATCGACTACCGTGAGCCTGCGCTGGATCTTCTTCTTTCCAGACTTCTTCCCACCGTTATCGTAAATCTTTATTCCTTGCTTTTCTCTATTCCGATAGGCATCAGTCTCGGTATTTACGCAGCGGTAAAGAAGAATAAGTGGCAGGACTCCTTCATAAGCACCATCGTTATGGTGTTTATCTCCGTACCCTCTTACGTTTATGCATTCCTTGTTCAGTATTTCTTCTATTATAAGTGGAACCTCCTGCCTCAGCTCGTTTCGTCTCTTGCAGATGCGGGCGGCTCCTGGTTCTCCTGGAAGATGTTCGTGAGTATGATCTCACCTGTGCTTGCTCTCTCCTTCGGTGAGATCGCAGGCCTTTGCCGCTTCACAAGAGCGGAGCTTACGGAGACTCTTACCTCCGATTACATGCTGCTTGCACGTACCAAGGGGCTTACCCGCGCGCAGGCAACCACCCGTCATGCACTGAAAAACGCAATGGTTCCGATCCTTCCCATGATCATCTCCAGCTTCATCGGTATTCTCGGTGGCTCTATGATCATCGAGCAGATCTTCTCTGTTCCCGGTGTCGGCCAGCTCTATATGCGTGCCATCAACCTGCTTGACTACGACGTATTTATGGTCGATACTGTGTTCTACACGTTTGTCGGTCTTCTTGCCGGTATCGTTGTTGACATAAGCTACGGCTTCATCGATCCGAGAATCAGAATGGGAGAAAAGTAATATGGCAGAAAAAACCTTTGATATTAACAGTATCCCGCGCGAAAAATTTGAGTTTGCCCATGAAGGCGAGCGCCTCATGGACAAAAAGTTCGATGATAAGCCCATAAGCTATTTCCGTGACGCATGGATCCGCTTCCGCAAGAACAAGGCATCCGTTGTGGCACTCATTATCATCATTTGTGTTGCTCTGTTCTCCTTCCTTTGCCCGCTGGTATCCAGCCTCAAATCCACGGAGAAGGCAACCTTCGACAAAACGTTTATGGACGTTTTCTATTCCAAAAAGGGCCCGAGAAATGAATTTCTCGGACAGTTTGGCATTGCAGACGGCACCGTTGAGCGCTCTTATTCCGAAAAGTTCCTCGTTTATAACGTTGGTATCGGTGTTGGCGCTGCAGACGGCGACGCTCACGGCGCAACCTTTGAGGAAGGCCTTGCAAGCCCCTATCAGCCCCTTGTCAGAGGCTACAGTGATCCTGTGCTTCAGATGAACGCAAAGAAGCAGATGGTTGAATACTTCTTCGCTGATTCCGACGTTTATCTTGAGGTTGGCTTCATTGAAAAGTCTATTGAGCAGGCTGAATATAAGGCTCTCAAGGAATGGGAAGAGGAGACCGGTCTTCAGGTCATTTATCCTCTCGTTGCAAAGAACGAGTTCAATGCAGACCCCGCCAATGCAAACAACTGGTATAAGACTCAGAAGAACAATCCCGTTACCGTTGATGAAGACGGCAACGTGACCAAGATCAAGCTTAAGGATCTTGAAAGCGGTAAGGCAGTGCTCGAGGATAACTACGAGCGCGATGCTGACGGCAACGTACGTTATTTCGCGTACTCCGGAAGCAGTGACTTTGACGCCGCTATGTTCAGAGTCCGTCTCCTTTACTATAACTACTATCAGTTTAAGAACGGCTTTGCTCCTGAATATATCTTCGGTACTGACAGCCAGGGCTACGACCTCGCCATCCGTATGGCAGACGGTATCAGACTCTCCATTCTCGTTGCTGTTTTCGTTTCCGTTATCAACTTCGTTCTCGGCGCTATGTACGGTGCCGTTGAAGGCTACTACGGCGGAACCGTGGACATCATCCTTGAGCGTGTGTCCGATATCCTTGCGGGTATCCCCTTCATTGTCGTTGCGACGCTGTTCCAGCTCCACCTGAAGGACCCTATGGACATGTTCTTCAGAAATGAGTTCGGCCTTAAGTCTGCCGGCCCGATCGTATGTCTCCTCTTTGCATACGTTGCAACAGGCTGGATCGGCACTGCATCCAGAGTCAGAACTCAGTTCTACCGCTTCAAATCTCAGGAATACGTTATGGCCGCAAGAACCCTCGGTGCAAGCGACCGCCGTATCATCTGGAAGCACATTTTCCCGAACACACTCGGTACTATCATCACCTCATCCGCACTCGTTATCCCCGGAGTTATCAACTCTGAAAGTATGCTCAGCTACCTGGGTATCGTTAAGCTCGGCACGGCAGAGGCTACCTCTCTCGGTACGCTTCTTTCCGACGCAAGCAGCATCTGGACGAACTACCCGCACCTTCTCATTTTCCCCGCTCTCATACTCTCACTCCTTATGATATGCTTCAACCTGTTCGGTAACGGTCTGCGCGATGCATTCAACCCGTCCCTTCGCGGTGTGGAGGACTAAGTCATGGATAAGATTCTTGAAGTTAAAGGACTTAAAATATCGTTCCGTACAAGCGGCGGAACACTCAAGGCGGTTCGTGATATCTCCTTCGACCTTGAGCGCGGTAAGACTCTTGCCATAGTCGGTGAATCCGGCTCCGGTAAGTCTGTTACGTCAAAAGCTATTCTCGGTATCCTCGCCGGCAACTCCATTATCGAGGGCGGTGAGATCCTTTACGACGGTAAGGACCTCCTTAAGATCACCGAGGATGATATGTATAAGATCCGCGGAGACAAGATCTCTATGATCTTCCAGGATCCGCTTTCGTCTCTGAACCCCATCGTTAAGATCGGTAAGCAGATCACGGAAGCAATGCTCCTTAAGAATAAGGCAAACCGCAAGGAAGCGAGAGCTGAATTCAACAGCCTTCTCGCTCTCCTTCGCGAGAATATGATCGCAGCATCCGGTGCTGAAAGCGCTGCGAAGGTCGATGAGATGATCTCCACCTTCGACAAATTCTGCATCGAGGCTACCAAGATCGAAACCGAATATAACGAGGCTTCCTCCGTTGCCGAAGAGCTTATCTCCAATATCGAAGACTTTGTCTTCATGATGGAAAAGAAGCAGAAGCTCGACGTTAAGGCATCCCTTAAGGAATATGCCGAAAAGCTCGCAAGAGTTAAGAATCAGTTCCTTACCGTTAACTGCGACGGTGAGCTTTCCCGCCTGGGCGAGGAAATGCTCGCTCTCAGAGCGGAATATAAGAAGGATGCGGCTGCTGAAGGCTTCGCGGATAAGATCATTTCCGTTCTCCGCGAGACTCAGACCGTTCTTCGCGGCGTGCTCACATCCGAGCGCCCCAACTTCTTCCGCATCGGCTACTATAAGTACTGCGGAAACGACATTTCCCTGAACGGAAAGACCCTCGCCGAGCTCAACGAGATCGCGCTCCGCTATCTCGATGAGAACTACATGAAAGAGTTCATCGCCGTTGAGACCAAGGGCGTTGAGCATTCCTTCAACGTTGCCCTCGAAAAGAAGAAGGCGCTTCTCGGCAAGCTTGCTGAGGCGAAGGAATTCTATCGCGGCAGCTTTGAGCAGAAGGCAGCTGAAGAGCTTTGCAAGTCCCTTTCCGCAGAGGTTGAGGATTCTATCGATAAGCTGGAGCTCATTAAGGACAGCACTGCATATACCTTCAAAAGCAGCCTTACCGGCGCTATATCTCAGTATTTCCGCTTTAAGAAGCAGAATCCCCGCGAGGAAGCACGCTTCGCACGTCAGTCAAAGAAGCGCGAGGCTCTCATCGCACGCGGCAAGACCGTTGACTGGAAGGTCGTTCCCAAGGTCGTATACGATCTTGACGAGCTGAAGGCAAACATCATTGCTATCATCGAGCACATGGAAGAGCGCTACAATGCGTACATTGCAAATGCCGAAAGCATCGATTTCACCAAGCGCAGCTCCGATATCGTCGATCACCTTAAGGAGAAGGCTTCTCAGGTGGTTTACCGCGTCACCCCCAGCATGGCCAAGGAACAGGCTATCAAGCTTATGGACGAGGTTGGTATCCACGAGCCCCGTACCCGTTATTATCAGTATCCCTTCGAATTCTCCGGCGGTATGCGTCAGAGAATCGTTATCGCCATCGAGCTTGCGGCTAACCCCGACATCCTTATCTGCGATGAGCCTACCACCGCTCTCCACGTTACTATTCAGGCACAGATCCTTGAGCTTATCAATAAGCTGAAGCGCGAAAGAAACCTTTCCGTTATCTTCATCACTCACGACCTTGGCGTCGTTGCAAACATGGCTGACGATATCGCAGTTATGTACGCAGGTAAGATAGTTGAATACGGTACGGCTGACGACATTTTCTACGATCCCCGTCATCCTTACACCTGGGCGCTCCTTTCCTCTATGCCTGACCTGGATACAAACGAAAAGCTCGATGCTATCCCCGGCACTCCCCCCAACATGATCTATCCCCCCGAGGGCGATGCTTTTGCAGACCGTAACAAGTATGCTCTCAAGATAGATTTCGAGGCTCAGCCCCCCATGTTTGAGGTGTCTCCCACTCATAAGGCAGCAACCTGGCTCCTGCACCCCGATGCACCCAAGGTTGAAGTGCCCAAGATCATCACGAGCCGTATCGAAAGAATGAAAAAGGCAGGAGGTAATAACTGATGGAAGAAATCAAAAACGGTGAAGTTCTTCTCAAGGTTGAGAACCTGTGCCAGTATTTCAAAACGAACAAAGCTGTTGATGACGTAAGCTTCGAGATCAAGAAGGGCGAGGTTTTCGGCCTCGTTGGAGAATCCGGATGCGGTAAGACGACAACCGGCCGCTCCATCATCAAGATATACGACATCACCTCCGGCAGCATCTATTTCAAGGGTCAGCGCATCTGCGCAGGTATCCGCTCCTATCTTAACGCGATCTCCGCTGCGAAAAAGTCCACCTCCGAAAAGATCAAGGCTCTCAAGGCTGAGATTAAGGCGGATCCTTCCAAGGCTGACGCAAACAAGGCTCTCATCGCAGAGGCTGAAGCAGAGCTCAAGAAGACCGTTGCGGAAAACCGCGCGAGCATCAAATCCGCAAACTTTGATCACAAGTATTCCGACAGAGAATACGCAAAGACCCTTGTGGCAAGGATCAAGGCGGAATACAAGGAGCAGCTTGAGGCTGCGAAGGGCAATTCGGAAAAGACCGCAGAGCTGAAGCGCAAGTATAAGAACGATCTCCGTGTTGCAAGAAACACGAAGCTCGTTACCAAGATACAGATGATCTTCCAGGATCCTATCGCGTCTCTGAACCCCCGTATGACGGTTCGTGAGATCATCGCGGAAGGCCTCGTTATCAACGGTATCAAGGATAAGGAATATATCGACGAAAAGGTATACGAGATCCTCGAGCTGGTCGGACTCGTTCGTGAGCACGCAGGCCGTTACCCTCACGAGTTTTCCGGCGGTCAGCGTCAGAGAATCGGTATCGCACGCTCCGTTATCATGCGTCCCGATCTTCTTATCGCCGACGAGCCTATCTCTGCTCTCGACGTTTCCATTCAGGCTCAGATCATCAACCTTCTGAACGATCTCCGTGAGCATCTCAGCCTCACCATTCTCTTTATCGCACACGACCTTTCCGTTGTTAAGTACTTCTCCGACAGAATCGGCGTTATGTACTACGGTAAGATGGTAGAGCTTGCAAGCTCCGATGAGCTCTTCGCTCATCCTCTGCATCCCTACACCCGTTCGCTTCTTTCCGCAATTCCGCTTCCGGACCCCCATTCCGAAAAGAACCGCACGAGGATCGTGTACAATTCTCTGGCTGAACACGACTACAGTGTTGATAAGCCTTCTATGAGAGAGATCATTCCCGGTCACTTTGTTTACTGTAACGATGCTGAAGAAGCACGCTACAAGAAGGAGCTCGGTCTGTGAAAAAGTATGCCCCGACAATTATCAAATACGCGGTGACCGTCGCCATTGGCGCTGTGATGTCGTGTTTGATACTCTCAAATTACGAATACGCCAAGGTTACCGATGTCGTGCGTAAGTATAAGATACTTTGCGATGCGTTTTCGGTTCCCGGCATCCTGATCATGATGCTCGGATGCTTGGTGTATCTTTCGAACGAAGGAGCTCTTGACGGCGTTTCGTTTTTGGTCGGCAGTCTTTTCAAGCGTCTTTTCCCCTTTGGGCAGTGGCGCGAGGAAAGGCACGAAAGTTATTCGGAATACGTTGAGCGCAAGCGCGCAAAGCGTGTTAAGGGATACGGATTCGTGTTCGTTGTCGGTGCAGGCTTCTTAGCCGTGTCGCTCATATTCTATATCCTGTTTTACAGCGTATATTGATATTAAAGGATCCTGTATCGGGTTAAGTCCCGATGCAGGGTCTTTTTTTGCTGCCTTCGTCCTCGCTGATTCGTTGACAGAGGGGAGGAGGGATGATATACTGATTATGAGCTTTCGGAGAAAACAAGGCTTCAGAAAATCCTGTTCGGAGGTGCAACATATGAAGAATAAAGAATATATCAAGGGTGCGAACCCATATATGCCCCTTTGGGAGCACGTGCCGGACGGTGAGCCCCGTGTGTTCACCTACAACGGCGAGGAAAGGCTATACGTATACGGCTCTCACGATATGCTGAGAACGGAATACTGCGGCACAGATTACGTTGTGTGGAGCGCTCCCACGGAGGACCTTACGAACTGGACCTGCCACGGAATATGCTATCGCTCCTCCGACGGAAGTCCTCTTTACGCCCCCGACGTTGTTGAGAAGGACGGGACCTATTATATGTACGTGGCGGAGGGCAGAGGCTCCCGCATTTACGTGGCGAAAAGCGAAACGCCGTGGGGTCCCTTTACCGATCCCGTGAAAACGGAGCTTGGCTTCGATCCGGGTGTGCTTGTTGACGACGATGGAAGAGTGTACGCGTTCTGGGGCTTCTGTGCAGCATATGCGGGAGAGCTGAACGACGATATGGCAACTATCAAGGAGGGTACGTACCGCGCACAGCCCATCGGCTGCTGCGACGTACCCTGGCGCAACGGAAACCTGCCCTACGATCCCGTTGATTCCTTCTTTGAGGCGTCATCTCCCAGAAAGGTCGGGGATAAATATATCTACATTTATTCAAAGCGCTACGAGGGATACCTGCCCGAGTACGGCATAAACGGCCCCTGCAGCGGCTTTCTTTCCTATCAGTACAGTGATAAGCCCCTGGACGGCTACGTGTGGGGAGGAGACATAAGCCTTAACGCAGGCGAAATTTTGGATACTGACGAGGGGAAGGAGCACACCTTCCGCTGGGGAAACAATCACGGAAGCATCGTTTGTGTGAAGGGGAAGTGGTACGTGTTCTACCACAGACAGACGGGAAAGGACGAATACTCCCGTCAGGCAATGCTTGAGCCTATCGAGGTTGCGGTAGGCAAGGACGGCAAGCCCTATATCGGCAAGGTGATATACGAAAACGGCGAGCCCGTTGGCTCCACTACCGTTGAGATGACGTCGCAAGGCGCCCACATCGGCGGTCTTGATGCATATAAGATCATATCCGCGGGCTACACCTGCCACATTTCCCGCGCAAAGGGAGCGTATATCATGCCCGTTTACGATGAAAAGGAATCGGTGACGGCGCCCGTGGCCGATATTCCCGACGGCGGTGTCGTTGGTTTCAGATACCTGAACTTTGGCGATGCTTCGCCAAAAACGGTGACTGTTGAGGCGGTGTGTGACGAAGACCTCACGGTGAACGTGCGCATTGGCAGCCGCGACGGCGAGATAATCGCCGCAGCCACAGTGAAAAAAGGCGAGTGTGAGGCGGAAGCCGAAATCAAGCACCCCGTGACCGGAAAGGAAGCGGTGTATTTTGAGTTTATCACCGACGGCGATCCGAAGGCGAGATTCGACAGGTTCACCTTCGATCGGTAATATCACGGAGGGCGTGATCACGATGCAAGTGATCGATGATTGATATCTGAGCCGATCTTGTTTATAATGAAATCAGAAGATCTCACTTTCGGAGGTTATTATGAAATTCAGTAAAGACGATCTGATCAAAGCCCACGACAAATGCAGAAATCACAAGCCGGAGCTTGAGGTGCCGCAAAAGTGCGGATGCTTTCATTGCCTTAAGATCTTTGATTCAAGTGAAATTGAGAGGTGGCTGATCCACGACAATCCTGCCGACAGACGAGGCACCGCGCTCTGCCCCTATTGCGGGGTGGATTCCGTTATCGGTGAAAGATCGGGATACGAAATAACGGAGGACTTTCTCAAGGCTATGAAGGAAGAATGGTTTTGAGAGGGAAATGCAAAAAAACGAACAGGAATATATTGAAAAATGGCAGAGATAAAATATCTCTGCCATTTGCTTTATTAAAATTCGATATCGTATCGTGTGCCGTGAGAGAAGAGGATGCCGTGGTTGAGCTTTATTTGCAGGATCACAGTGTCAGGATCGAATTCGTCGGCGTGGCCGTTATCATACCATTCGGCGAAAACGGCGCGAAGCTTTGAGGCGATCTCGGCATTATCTTTTGCGAGTATGTGTCCTTTGTTTTCGCCGACGCCCTGGGCGGTGAACCAGTCACCGCAGATCGAGACGTGCGGGTTTTCTTCTATTTGAAGCATTTTCTTTGACTTTGCGTGTGTAATAACGTAAAAGCTGCAGTCTTCATAGTAAGCGTTCACAGCGCGCACGTAAGGCGTGTCCTTATCAACAGTTGCAAGGGCTATAAGGTTATCGTGGCCAAAGCGCTCGTTCATGACAGCGAGGGCTTTCTTTTTGTTTTCTGTGTCCATTTTTGCAGTTCCTCACTTTCCCTTGGTGCCTATGCGTTCGTCGGTGAGGCGGTCGAAATAGATCGCCCACTTTACGGTGTGGCG
>JAZMZX010000020.1:0-24539 GCA_045586225.1 Eubacteriales bacterium | reverse complement strand
CAAAAAAGAAAGACACCCACAATGGGTGATGTTCTTAGCGAAGAAATCACGAAACATTTGCCCAACACCACGGTAGGGGCGAACTTTGTTCGCCCGCGGGCGTTCACAGAACGCCCCTACGGATAAGCAGTATTTGATCCGCAGAAAACAAAGAGATAACCCCGACAGATTTTTTGAAACGTCTGTCGGGGCTGTTTGTTCTCTAATATAATTTGGAACATATCTTGTTTTTATACTTTCAAATGCGTTTCGTCGTAGGTGACAAGCCAATAATCGCTCATTTTTCCGTCTTCAAAGGAATTTCGTTTCTTGCCCGTACCACCCTGTTCGGGGAATTGATCCGAGCATTTATAGGACTTTATGTAATGCAATTTGTCATAGCTGTCAACAAGCATAATTTCGATGCTTTCTTGTGATAATGCCACCTCTTTGATTGTCATATCGGACAGCAATTCTTTAAACTTTGAAAGGCTGTTTGCGTAATCGTCAAATACGATTAACGGAGCATATTTTTCTGCATGATCCGGATGGCATTCCAAAACATGATCGTCAAACAAAATATGCTCGCCTGCTGACCATATACAATAAGTCAACCACCTTGTGCCATATTCTCCCTGCAATTTCAGCCCGAAAAAGCCGGGACCGCCCATTCCATAAGTACCGCAGTAAGTACATACATCAACAATGTGGCTATTTTTCAGCACTTCGTTTCCAAATGTTTCAATACTCAACGGAACGCCCAACATAATAATTTCAGAAGAATTAGGCTTGTATCTGAATATGGGATATTTACGAATTTTCTTGAAACCTCTTGCTTCCCAAAAATTTTTGTCATCTTTTTTAGCAATCACAAAATTCTCTTTAACAAGGCCCATATTAAGATTCAAAAACGGATGTTTGAAAAGCATACTAGACACCTCCATCAAATTCTTTCTATTCGTTCCGTTGTATCGCCAGTTTCGCCTTTGTATTACAAAGACTTCGGGCAAAGCCCATACCCCTGAAGTAGATCGCGTCTTGCGGCTCCCTCCGGGAGGGAGCTCCCAACGAAGTCGGGTGAGGGAGAGCGCGTTACAATGAAGTTAGTACAAACTTAAAGTCGCGCAGGCTCCTTCCACCCCTATCGCGGTCCCCCTCCCTCTCGGAGGGAGGCTTTTCGTTAGTTCCATTATACCACAAATCGGCAGAGAAAACATGTTCTCTGCCGAATTTTTTGCGTTAGTCATTTCTCCGCTAAGAATGCAGAGAGAAGGGCTCCTTTTTTTATTCTCTTTCTTTCTCCCGCTCCAGGAGCCTTGTGCCCCAGCGGGTGGCCTGCCCCTCAAACCAAATGGAATCGTATGGCGGCAGCCGCCTTTTCGGATCGCGCTTTTTCACGATCCTGCGGTAATGGTACCGCAAAAATGAGGGGATGCATATAATAAACGGCGTCAGCGGACCCCAAAGGCAATTCTGCAGGGCGTGGCCGTGCTCGTGATTGCGTATGTGGTCCGAGGGGCGCCTGTTTACGACGAAGAAAAGCCCCAGCTCACAGCCGCCCCAGCCCTCGCCTATCTCAAAATAGCGGCACCAGCCCCATTTTTTCGTTTTATGCCCGGCAAGGCGAAGCCCTGCCGCCGCGAAGATTCCCGCCAGCGTCATGGGCAGCCCCCATGTGAAGGATATTAGATAAAACAGCGCTTTTTTCATGATCTCTCCCCATCACACTCCGTCAGCTCACGCTTCAGAAGCTCGCGGACGGCGCCTTTCCCTCTTATCATCTCACGGAAGTATTCCTCGGCACGCCACGCAATGGGGGTGTGATAAAGATCAACGCCGAAGATGCTCGGGTCGGAAAGAATGGGCTTCAGATGTGCGCACACGTCAACCTCCTCCCCGCCAAGGGTAATGCCGCGAAGATGGCTTGAGCACTCCTCAAATCTTGGGTCGGGACTGGGCGTGAATTTCTCTCCGTCGTCCGTCACCGCCATAAGGTAGCGGCACCAGCCCGCCGCAACCAACGGTATCGCCTTCAGTTGCGACATGGGAAGCTCCCGCTCTATGTACGCCTTCACCGTTTCACCGAAACGGATGGGCAATTTCTGGGATGTGTCCGTTGCGATGCGCTGAGGTGCATCGGGCATGAAGGGATTGGGCAGCCTCTCCTTCACCACCTCGTCAAGGAAGGCAGCGGGGGAGATAATGCCCGGGTCCGTCACCACGCGGAGCCCCTCGTCATAGCCGAGGCAGCGGACAAGCGCAAAAAGCTGAGGGTCTCCCATTTCCTCGGAAATGAGACTGTGACCCAAAAGACAGCCGTATATGGCAAGCGCCGTGTGCAGCGGATTGAGGCAGGTGGAAACCTTCATTTTTTCAGTGTTTTCAACGGTTTTTCTGTCTGTGAAGATCACTCCCGCCTTGTGGAGCGGCGGCCGCCCCGCAGGGAATTTATCCTCTATCACCAGGTATTCCGTTGCCTCAGCATTCACGAAATAAGAGGTGTATGTCTTCTTTTCCGTAACGATTATATCCGTATTCTTCTCCCCTTCGGCCCTCAGCATTTCCGCCACCTTCGGGTCGGGTCGGGGAGTTATCTTATCGATCATGCTGCAGGGAAACGCCACTTTCCCCTCGTCACTGAGGTACTCGATAAAGCCTCCGTCAACGAAGCCCTCGGCCATCCAGCCCTCCGCAAAGGTGAGCACCGCCGCCTTCAGCTTGTCGCCGTTGCCGGAGCAGTTGTCCATAGAAACGAGAGACACAGGCTCGCCGCCGCAACCGTAGCGTGCGTAAAGAAGTGCAGCCACAACCGCCATAGTCGTTTTAGCGCCGTCGGGTCCTGCCTTTATATCTGCTGCCGCCGTGGGATAAAGCTCCCCGTCGGGCCTTCTCACCGCGTATCCCTTCTCCGTTATGGTGAAGCTTATCAGTGAAAGAGAGCCGGCACCGGCGATCTCCTTAAGCCTTTCTCTGTCGCCTGTCACCGTCAGCGACTCCGCCACGGAGCCTATCTTAAGCTTCTTAACTCCCCCGTCGCCGCAAAGGGTAACGAGCAGCGACTCGTTTCCGAAGGGTCTGTACGCCTTTTCGATTATTTCCTCGTCGAAGCCCTCAGCCGCAATGATGCCACGGTCCATATCTCCCGAGGAAAGCAGCTTCTCCGCCATGGCACAGGGAAACGCGCGGAATATGTTGCCGGCGCCGAAGTGAAGCCACGTAGGCTCCGCCTTTGTTCGCTCTATCATTTTTTCACGGTCGTATGCGTATTTCACTTTTTCTGCTCCTTTTCCTTAAAGTTTCAAAAAAATCACATGAAAAAGAGGAAGGCGGCCCGAAAAAGGACCCCTTCCCCACTTTATTACATATCCATATCTATCATCTTCGCGTAGCCGATGATATAGGAAAGTCCGCTCCACACCGTCATAAACGCCATGAACACCATGGTGAGGTACGTGAGCACGTGATAATCGGCAACGAAAGACAAGAAGGTGAGAAGCTCGCCGAAAAGGACGGGCTCCAGAAGCGCCGTCATAATAAACACTATCTGCGACACCGTCTTGATCTTGCCCAGATTGTTTGCCGCAAGAGACGTTGCCGTTGCCTTGCCGGAAACCACGAGACGCATGGAGGTCACCGCAAGCTCGCGGAGGATAACGATGAGCGTCACCCAAAGGAGCAGACCCTGCATGTAATCATAGCCCTCTGCAACAAGAATGGTGATGAGAGAAGCAAACACCATAAATTTATCGGCCAGAGGGTCCATAAACTTGCCGAAATCCGTCACAAGACCGTATTTTCTCGCGATCTTGCCGTCCAGCATATCGGTGAGCGCCGTGATAAGGAACACAAGCGCCGCGATAATATTGGACAGGGGTGAAGGGATGCCCGCCAGCATCACGATAACGAAAGCGGGAACGAGAATAACTCTCAGGATTGTAAGCTTATTCGGAAGATTCATAGCTGTCCTTTCCTTTCGTTTCTTATGCGTGAGGGGGCGCCTTACAAACGGTGCCCACAAGGTCGTAGTCAAGAGTTTCCGTGATCTTCACGCGGATGTGCTCGCCCTCGCGGGGACGCTCGTCCTCATCAAGGTCGAAATACACCTTTCCGTCGATCTCGGGGGCGTCAGCCTCGCTTCTGCCGAAGCAGGCGTCGGAAACGTAATCGTAACCCTCGTATATAACGTCGATCACACGGCCAAGCTTTTTCGCGTTCAGCTCCGCCGTTACGTCAAGCTGGATCGCCATGATCCTGTCGAGGCGGTCCTGCTTCGTCTGCTCGTCGATCTGATCTTCAAAATCGTATGCGGGGGTGCCTTCCTCTCTCGAATAAGTGAAGGCTCCGAATCTGTCAAACTTCGCTTCCTTGATATATTCGCAAAGCTCGGCGAATTCCTCCTCCGTTTCACCGGGGAAGCCAACGATGGCGGTGGTGCGGATGGTGATGCCCTCCACCTCACGGCGCAGACGTGCCACCGCGTCTCTCACGGAAGCCTCTCCCCCGTGACGGTTCATGCGGCGGAGCACGCTGTCGCTCACGTGCTGAATGGGAAGATCTATGTACTTGACGACTCTCTCATTGTCGCGGATGGTGGCAACAAGCTCGTCTGTGATCTTGTCGGGGTAGCAGTAAAGGATACGGAGCCAGGGGATGCTCGTTTCCTCTGAAAGACGTCGGAGCAGCTCCGCAAGCTTATATTCGCCGTAAATATCGATGCCGTAGCGGGTGGTGTCCTGCGCCACGATGATGAGCTCGCCGATGCCGAGCTCCTCCAGGGACTTGGCCTCCGCAATAATTTCCTCCATGGGACGGGAGCGGTGGCAGCCTCTTATATCGGGGATAGCGCAGTAGGTGCAGCGGTTGTCACAGCCCTCCGCGATCTTGATATAGGCGTATGCGTCGGTTGTCACAACTCTCTCTCCGCCCAGCTTCGCTTCGTTCTTGTCGCCGTATGCAGAGAATTTCTTTCCCTTTTCAACAGCGCGTACAGCGTCCACGATTTCGTGCACGCTTCCAACGCCAACAAGCGCGTCCACCTCGGGCATTTCGCGGAAGATCTCGTCGCGGTAGCGCTCGGGGAGGCATCCCGTCACAACGATGCCGCGAAGGGAGCGGTGCTCCTTCAGCCACGCAACGTCAAGAATATTGTTGATAGCCTCGCTCTTTGCGGATTCAAGGAACGCGCAGGTGTTGATAATAATGATATCAGCCTCCGTGTCCTCGGGAGTGATCTCGTAGCCCGCGTCCACAAGGTGGCGGAGCATTACCTCGGTGTCGCAAAGATTCTTGGGGCAGCCGAGAGATATGAAGCCGATCTTGGTCGGCGCCGTCTTTTTGTTTGCCTTCATTTTGATTTTTCCTTTATCATAAAGGGATAATTTTGCTTTTGAGAACGGGCTTTTCCCATGTGGGAAAGGGATGCACCCGCGCGATCTTTTCCGACCTCACTCTTCTTCCGAAATAATGCGCGCGGCGCGCCTTATATCGTCGGAGGAAAAGCCCTGCCGGTATAAATATGAAAGAAGCCTCCGCTTCCCGTCACCCTCCTCGGGGATGCCGCCCCGCTTTTTGATGGCGCGGGCGCAAATTTCACCGAAATCAACGGTAAGCTCTTCAAGATTCTCGCGGATAAGGTCACGGTCGTAGCCCTTTGCCGCAAGATCCTCTGCCACGCGGCGCCTGCCGCGAAGCTTCGTTTCCGCTATCCTTTCGCCCAGGCGGCGGATAGATTCATCTTCCTTTATATAGCCGAGATCGCGGATGGCGAGGGCGGCCTCCTTTGCCGTTTCCCTGTCAAATCCGCGCTGCCTCAGCTTTTCGGAAAGCTTACGCACCGAGGCGTCGCTGTAGCCCAGAAGCCTCAGCCCCAGGGTGACCCCGAGAAAAACCTCCGCTGCGCGGCGAAGCCTCCCCTCATCCTCATCGGTGATCTCATCACCAACGGAAAGGGAGAGTGCCTGCAGGTCGCGGCGAAGAAGCGTCAGCTTCTCCGCCGTTCCCGTTTCATTATACAGTATTTCAACGTTAATTGCAATCGGAAGTCCCGAAGGACTTACCTCACTTAAGATCATATCTCGTCTTCTTCGATGCCGAGGAGTCTGATATCGAGCTCATCATCCAGCTCGTCGGGATCTATATCGTCGGCGTTTGCGCCTTCGGGATCGATATAGTGGTCCTTTATCTTTGCCGCGATCTCGTCTGCGAGGGCGGTGTCTGCCTCAAGGAGCCTGCGAACTGCGTCGCGTCCCTGTGCAAGACGGTTTCCGTCGTAGGAGAACCAGGAGCCGGACTTCTGAACGACGCCTGCCTCAACGCCAACGTCCACCAGCTCGCCGGAGCGGGAGATGCCCTTGCCGTAGAGAATGTCGAATTCAGCCGTTCTGAAGGGGGGAGCCACCTTATTCTTAACGACCTTCACCTTTGTGCGGCTTCCGTAAACGTCGGAGCCGGACTTGAGTGTTTCCGTCTTTCTCACGTCGAGACGGACGGAAGCATAAAACTTCAGCGCACGACCGCCCGTTGTTGTCTCGGGGTTGCCGTAGGAAACGTTGATCTTCTCACGAAGCTGATTGATGAAGATAACGATGCAGTTCGTTTTTGCAATGGAGCCGGAGAGCTTGCGGAGCGCCTGAGACATAAGACGCGCCTGAAGACCAACGGTCACAGAGCCCATATCGCCCTCGATCTCCTGCTGAGGCACCAGAGCCGCAACAGAGTCGATAACAACGATGTCGATAGCGCCGGAAAGCACCAGAGCCTCTGCAATAGCCAGAGCCTGCTCACCGGAGTCGGGCTGGGAAACGAGAAGCGAATCGATGTCAACGCCGAGAGCCGCCGCATAAACGGGGTCAAGAGCGTGCTCTGCGTCGATAAACGCAGCCTCACCGCCGTTTTTCTGCACCTCTGCAACTGCGTGGAGGGCAACCGTCGTTTTACCGGAGGATTCCGGTCCGTATATTTCAACGATCCTTCCCTTGGGGTAGCCGCCGATACCGAGGGCAAGGTCAAGTGTGAGGGAGCCGGAGGGAGAGGCGGAAACGTTCATCTGCTGAGTTTCGCCAAGCTTCATAATAGCGCCGGAGCCGTAGTCCTTCGTTATCTTATCGAGAGCTGCGGATAACGCCTTCTTTTTATCGTCTGCGGGAGCCGCCTTGACTGCCGCTGTTTTCTTTGCTTTTGCTGCCATTTTCGATCAATAATCCTTTCGTCGGGTTCGCATAAAAACGAACAAATGTTTCTTTGTTCTTATTATAACAGAGAAAAACGGGGAAATCAATAGAAATCGTCGTAGTTTTTACAGGTTATTTTTCGTATTTGGGAAAATTCATCAGTAGGTGGGGGAGTCAACTCTCCATTCCTTCACCTTCTCACCGTCCTTAGTAACGTTAACGAGGCGCAGGGTGACCTCCACCTTGCAGTCCTCCTTCCCGTCGATGAGGGTGGTGTATTCAATAACGATAAGCTTCGATCTGCACTTTTTCAATACAGCTGTGGAAAAGTCGTAGGTCCTTTCCTTTTCCACAAGGGGCTCAATATTGAGGTTTATCGTCAGTCTGTCGCCGTTTTCAACGTATCTCGGGAAAATAACGTCTCCCGTATCCTCGTCGGAGTATCCGCCAAGATACACCGAGAAGATGCTCTCCGCATAATTCTCCGTGAACACCGCAGACGTTGCCGCGCGGAGCTCGTCCTCTGTGAGATACGGAGCATCGTCCGTCACGTCTGCGTATATAGACGTGGCAGCAGGCTCGGAGTGAGGCATACCCTCACCGAAATAAATGGCATTGAGCTCGCAGGATGCTTTTATAAGCTCCTCTGCGATCTTTTTTGCTTCATCCTCCGTGGGAGCCTTTCCGCAGGAGGTGAGGGAGAGCAAAAGCGCCGCCACCAAAGCGGAAACTATCAAACGTCCGATAGCTTTCATATTCGTATGTGTCTCCATTCCGCCGCAATGCGGCAAAAATATCAAATAAAATGCCATCTCACGGGGAAAGCGGCGCCGTATCTGCAAAAAACGGCTCCGCCGCCCCGCGGAAAAAAATCTTTTTATTCGGCAATAGGCTCATCGGCCGAAGCTTCATCGCCCTCATCGGGCTCTCCGGGAACCGTTGTGAAGTTTGCCACCTTCACGCCATCGCCCGTACGCATAACGATAACGCCGGAGGCGCCTCTGCCGTAGGTGCTGATCTCGTCAGCGCCCGTTCTGATAACGATACCGGTGTCGGTGATGAGCATAATGTCGTCGCTGTTGGAAACAGCTCCCATGCCCGCAAGCAGACCCGTCTTTTCGTTGAGTCCGTGGCAGGTAACGCCGGAGCCGCCTCTGTGACGTGTCTCAAAGCGGTCGAATTCCGTCTTCTTGCCGAAGCCGTTTTCGGTAACGGTGAGAAGGCTCTTGCCCTCCTCGGGAATAGCAACGCCAACGACTCTCTCGCCATCCTTGAGCTTGATGCCGCGCACGCCGCGTGCCGCTCTGCCGTGAGCGGGAACATCGCTTTCGCGGAAGCGGACGCTTCTGCCCGTGTTCGTTGCGATCATGATCTCAGCTTCGCCGTCTGTGCAGGAAACGAAGAGAAGCTCGTCGCCCTCGTCGAGAGTGAGCGCTCTCTTGCCGCCGCGGCGCTGATATTCGAATTCCTTAAGGGACGTGCGCTTGATAGTGCCGTTCTTCGTCACCATCGTCAGATATTTATCCTCATCGTAGCTGTTGATGGAGATAAAGGCAGTAACGTTTTCGTCGGGCTCCTTTTCAATGATGTTGATAATATTGGTGCCCTTCGTCTGTCTGCCGGATTCGGGGATCTGATAAGCGCGTCTGATATAAACTCTGCCCGCATCCGTGAAGATGAGCAGGTCGCTGTGCGAATCAACGGAAATGACCTTTTCGATATAGTCCTCTTCCTTGGTGGACATACCGATAATACCCTTGCCTCCGCGGCGCTGAGCGGAATAAACGTCTGCCCTCTGGCGCTTCACGTAGCCGCTGTTGGTCATTGTGATGATGCAGCGGTGGCGCTCGATAAGGTCCTCAAGCACGATCTCGTCCTCAACGGGAACGATCTCTGTGAGGCGCTTGTCGGAATACTTATTCTTGATGGCGATCATTTCGTCCTTGATAAGATTTCGAAGCTTTTCTTCGTCACTGAGGATACCCTCAATGCGCTCGATCTCCTCATAGAGCTTTGCAAGTCTGTCCTCGATCTTTTGTCTTTCAAGACCGGAAAGCCTGCCGAGAGTCATTTCAACGATAGCCTGAGCCTGAACGTCGGAAAGACCGAATCTCTCGCACAGATTCGCCTTCGCATCGGGAATGGATTCGGAGCGCTTGATGATCTCGATCACTTCGTCGATGTGGTCAAGAGCGATCTTGTAGCCCTCGTAGATGTGAGCCTCGCGCTTTGCTTTTGCAAGCTCAAATTTCAGCCTGCGGGTAACGACCTCCTCCTGATGAAGGATGTATTCGGAAAGCACCGTCTTAAGGCTGCAGGTCTTGGGCTCGCCGTTAACAAGCGCAACCATGTTAACAGCGCAGGTGTCCTGAAGCTGGGTGTATTTATAAAGCTGATTCAGAAGGATCTGTCCGTTCACGTCGCGGCGGTATTCGATAACGATCTTCATACCCTTGCGGTCGGATTCATCGCGCAGACCGGTAATGCCGTCAACTCTCTTTTCCTTGTGAAGGTCCGCAATAGCCTCAACGAGCATGGATTTATTCACGCCGTAGGGGATCTCGGTCACAAGGATGCGGTGCTTTTCCTCGTCTATCTCGCAGCGGGAGCGCACCTGAATGTGACCCTTGCCCGTTTCATATGCGTGATAAATGCCGGATGTGCCGTATATGATAGCGCCGCCGGGGAAGTCGGGGCCCTTTATGTGCTGAATAAGGTCCGCCGTCGTTGCCTCGGGATTATCCATAAGATAAATTGTTCCGTCGATGACCTCACCGAGATTGTGGGGAGGTATGTTCGTTGCCATACCGACAGCGATACCCATGGATCCGTTCACCAGAAGATTCGGGAAGCGGGAGGGCAAGACCACAGGCTCCTTCAGCCTGTTATCGAAATTGGGACGGAAATCAACAACGTCCTTTTCGATGTCCACCATCATTTCGTCTGCGATCCTCGACATTCTCGCCTCGGTGTAACGGTATGCAGCAGGTGCGTCGCCGTCCACGGAGCCGAAGTTACCGGAGCCGTCCACGAGAGGATAGCGGTAGGAGAAGGGCTGTGCCATTCTTACCATCGCAAGATAAACGGAGGAGTCTCCGTGGGGATGATATCGGCCCAGCACGTTACCGACAGTCGTCGCCGACTTGCGGAAGGGTCTGTCGTGGGTGAGCCTGTCCTCATACATGGCGTAAAGAATACGTCTCTGCGAGGGCTTCATTCCGTCTCTTACGTCGGGAAGCGCACGGGAAGTGATAACGCTCATGGAATAAGCGATAAACGAACGCTTCACCTCCTCGTCCATATTCACGGGAGATATCTTCTGATCCGGAAACTCAATATTTTTGATTTCTTCCTCTTTTCTCATTTTTCAACCTCAAGGTTTATTTTTTATGATATGGGGGTATTTTTGTGGTGATGATATGTATTCATGCAAACCGGCACTGTAAACTTGGTTTTTGCGATTTTTCGAAACAAAAATTTTCGAAAGTACAATGCGTTTGTTATACCGGGGGTGGATTCTCCCTGATAAAATAATATTTATTCTCCGCGAGTGAAAACTTTCGCTCTCCCCTCACTTCACCGCGAGGGTAAGAGGGAGAGAGTTTTAAGAGAGGTAGGCGGAAGGTTCGACTTCGTCGAACTTAAAAGAATCGACTTCGTCGAATCTTCGAAAGCGGAGTTTGCATTATATAGATTGCGGTTATCTCAAGTTTATACAATGCAAACTCTTTCTCTTTCTTTCCTCTTGAATGGTTCTTTTTGCCTCCAAGAGTTTGAACTTGCGAAGCAAGGACAAACTCAGCCCGAGTTCGACGAAGTCGAATCTCTTGCTTTCATTCACACGAAGAAAAAGGGTCCACGAAGCGCTAATGCGAATTAGCGATTAATATAAATTAAATACTGATAGGTGTGTTCACACACCACCACTCCCCTTTGTGGGAGCAAAAGCCCGATCCGTATATTAAAAATCCAAAAGATCCGAATCTGCGTATTTTGCGTTCACTTCGATAAACTCGCGTCTCGGCTCGACCTTGTCGCCCATAAGAACGGAGAATATCCTGTCGCATTCGATTGCATCCTCTATGGTGACCTTAAGAAGCGTTCTCTTTTCGGGGTCCATCGTGGTGCTCCAGAGAAGCTCTGCGTTCATTTCACCAAGACCTTTATATCTGTCCGCCTCTGCGTTGCCGCCAAGCTCCGCGATATACGCGTCTCTCTCCTCGTCGGAGTATGCGTAACGCTCCTGCTTGCCCTTGATAACTCTGTAAAGGGGCGGCTGCGCCAGATAAACGTGACCGTCCTCAATAAGCTGACGCATGTGACGGAAGAAGAAGGTCAGAAGCAGAACTCTGATATGCAGACCGTCAACGTCCGCATCGGCCATGATGATGATCTTGCCGTAGCGAAGCTTTTCAATGTCGAAATCGTCGCCGATGCCGCAGCCCAGAGCCTGGATTATCGGAATAATGGAAACGTTTGCGTAGATCTTGTCAAGACGCGATCTTTCAACGTTCAGAACCTTACCGCGCAGGGGAAGGATCGCTTGGAACTGAGAATTTCGTCCCGATTTCGCGCTTCCTCCTGCGGAGTCTCCCTCAACGAGGAAGAGCTCTGTAAGATCGGAGCGTCTTTCGTGGCAGTCTGCAAGCTTACCGGGAAGAGTGGAGCCCTCCAGCGCCGTCTTGCGGCGTGTAAGCTCTCTTGCCTTTCTTGCAGCCTCTCTTGCGTGTGCCGCCGTGATAGACTTTTCAATGATAGTCTTTCCCACAGCGGGATTTTCCTCGAGATATTCCGCAAGGCCGGATGTAACGAGACTGTAAACGAAGGATCTCATTGCGCTGTTGCCCAGCTTCGTCTTCGTCTGTCCCTCAAACTGCGCCTCCGTCAGCTTAACGGAGATAACGGCACAAAGACCTTCCTTGATATCGTCAACTGAAAGATTCTTGTCGTCCGCCTTCAGCTGACCGGACTTTCTCGCATACTCGTTCAGCACCTTGGTCATCGCCGTGGTGAAGCCCGTTTCGTGCATACCGCCCTCAACGGTGTGGATATTATTTGCAAAGGAGAGGATAGTGTCGGAGAAGGAATCGTTATACTGGAACGCCACCTCCGCGATCATATCGTTTTTCTCATTGCGCATGTAGATAACGTCGCCTGAAACGGCGTCGCAGCCCTTTTCCTCGCAAAGATAAGTAACGAATGATTTGATACCGCCCTCGTAAATGAGGTCGTCCTCTCTGATATTTTCAGGGTCTCTTTCGTCGCGGATGGAAATGTTCACGCCCGCGTTAAGGAATGCCTGCTCACGCAGACGCTTTAAAAGCACGTCGTAATCGAACACCACCTCGTCGAAAATGGTGGCATCGGGAAGAAAACGAACGTAAAGACCGTGCTTTTCAGTTTCGCCCTCATCCTTGAAGGGACGCGCAACGGCACCTCTCTCGAATCTTTCCGTATATCTTCTTCCGTCGTAGGCGTTATCTATCTCCACCCATTCGGAAAGCGCGTTCACAACGGAAGCGCCAACGCCGTGCAGGCCGCCGGAGAATTTGTATCCGTCGCCGCCGAACTTACCGCCTGCGTGAAGCACCGTGTAAACCACCTCAAGCGTGGGGATACCCATCTTTGGATGTATACCCGAAGGGATACCCCTGCCGTCGTCGCAAACGGAAACGGAATTATCAGGATGTAAAGTCACCTCGATGCGGTTGCATCTGCCGGCAAGTGCCTCGTCAATGGAGTTGTCCACTATCTCGTAAACGAGATGGTGAAGACCTCTCACCGACGTTGTACCGATATACATACCGGGGCGCTTTCTGACAGCCTCAAGACCCTCAAGCACCTGTATCTGACTTTCGTCGTATACCTTTTCCTGATCGTCATTTTCAATTAAGTCTAACTTTTTTTCTTCCGACATTACCTTACCGGCCTTTCATTTACCAAAAGTTCAGTTATTTTTTAATTTCACAAGGGGAAGATCACATTTCCCCGTTTTTGCTCCGTCCCGCAAGAGCGGAAACGGAAAGCTGCGAAAGCGTCACCATATCGTCGTCTGTTAAAATGAAGCTTTTCGGCAGCTCGTAGGTGGTGAGGATTATTCTTCCCTCACGCTGTGCCTCGCTTAAAAATTTTTTCGTCTCCGACGACACCGTTGCCGTGTCCATATCGAAGATACCAATAATGTGCCGCGTACCGATCACACGGTCGTGACCTGCGTGTATATAAACCATATCACAGATTTTTCGTCATTTTCGTCAGGTTTCCGTCCTTGACGAAATATTTTTTTCCTTCCTTCATTCTTCTGGAAACAGAGGTGTCGCAGGCGGTGATGATCACCTGCCTGTCCCTTATCCCGGAAATAACGTAGGACCTGCGAAGAGGATCAAGCTCCGATAAAATATCGTCCAGAAGCAGCACAGGGTATTCCCCCGTTTCATTTTTGCTGTACTCTCCCTCGGAGAGCTTCATCGTTAAAACGATGCTTCGCTGCTGCCCCTGAGACGCAAAATATCTTGCTTCCCTTCCGTTCAGCAGAATATCAACGTCGTCCTTGTGTACACCGTACTGAGTTGAGCCCAAAAGGATCTCGCGATCCGTATTCTCCGTCAGCTGACGGAAATAAACTTCCTTTATTCTGTTTATATCCGAATAGTCGCCGCCGAGACGTGAGGTGCCGTGATAGGAAAGAGAAAGCTTCTCGCCGCCGGAGGTCATATCCGAATAAAGCTCCGCCGCAATAGCCGAAAGCTTTTCGGTGTATTCATACCTGGTTTTCGCAATGAAAGCCGCGTATTCCGCAAGCTGTGCCGACCATGCCTCAAGCGCGGGTGCATCTCCCTTCGACTTTGCCGATTTAAGAAGTGCGTTTCTCTGCATCAGGATAAGATTGTATCTTTGCAGAGTCCGAAGATAAACGGGACGCAGCTGAGAAATGGCAACGTCCAGAAAGCCTCTTCTTTCACCGGGTCCGTCCTTAACGATGGAAAGATGCTCGGGGCAGAAAAGCACTGCTCTGAAATTGCCGATAAGCTCCGAAAGCTTATCCAGCTTCACACCGTTTTTCTCGCAAAGCTTCTTTCTGCCGCCGTTTATCTCCATTGAGAGAGTCTGCTCTCTGCCGCCGGATTCGTAAACCATGTGAAGGCTCGCCCTTTCACGTCCGAATCTTATAAGCTCCGATTCTCTTCCCGCCCTGTGGCTCTTGCCCTGAGCAAAAAGGTAAACTCCCTCGAGCATATTCGTTTTTCCCTGAGCATTCTTGCCGCAAAGTATCGTCGTTTCGGGAGAAAACTCAAGGGTCACGTCCTCAATATTGCGAAAATCCCGGTATCTGATCTTTTTACATATCATATCTTCCGTGAAATTCTTTTGTGCTTTTTTTATTACCTCTCCGTTAAGGCTTATTCCTTCATTCTCACAGGCATAACGAAGAAGAGATATTCGCTTTCCTCTTCCCCTTCACCGGTGATTGAGATACCCATAAGAGGCGTGGAAAGAGCGATCTTTATCTTTTCGCTGTCTGCCGCGCGAACAGCATCGAGAAGGAAGCGGCAGTTGAAGCCGATCTTGATGTCTGCTCCGCTCTTTTCAGTGGGGATCTCATCGTAAATGGAGCCGGAAACGGAATCCGCCGTGATAACGAGCTTGTTTCCCTCGAAGGTGCACTTAACGTAGCCTCTGCCCGTGCCGGACTTTTCTTCTATCATAAGGGAAGCTCTTTCAAGAGCACCCTCCACCTTGTCTCTGTCAATGGTAACGAAGATCATGTGAGACTTGGGGATAATGCGGTCGTAATCGATGTATTCACCGTCGATAAGGCGGGAGAAGAAGATGATGCCGCCAACGGTGAAGATAACGTGCTTTCTCGTAAGAGAAACGGAGAGAGTGTCCTCCGTGTCGGAGATAAGACGGTTCAGCTCGGAAAGAGTCTTTCCGGGAACGATGAACTGAAGAGCAAGCTCACCCTCTTTATCGGAGGTGTTTTCGATCTCGCAGCTTGCCGTGCACTTGGAAAGGCGGTTGGAGTCGCAGGATACCACCGTGACCTCACCCTGACCGATCTTGAAGAAGGCTCCCGTGAAGATGGGGCGCTGATCCTTCTGCGCGATTGCAAACGCCGTCTGATTGATAAACTTCTTCAGCACGTACTGAGGCATATTGAAGCTGATCTCGCCTCTGAGAATGGGAAGCGAGGGGAAATCGTCACCGGGAAGAGCGTGAAGCTCAAAGCTGGATCTTCCCGATTCGATCTTAACGTTCATCTTTTCGTTGATGGTAACGGTGATCTCCTCCTCGGGCATCATCTTAATGATGGAATAAAACTTCTGTGCATTGATGATGTAGGAGCCGGGGCGGATGACCTCAGCCTCCACCTTCGTTCTGATACCCTTTTCCGTGTCGTAGGCGGTGATAACGCATTCGCCGTCGGCTGCGTTGAAGAGAAGACCTTCGATAGCGGAGATGGTGTTTTTATTGGAGGTTGCGTTCATTGCGGGGGTAACGGCCGCGATAAGAGGCGTCTTTTCAAAAATAACTTTCATTTCTTTCTTGTCCTTTCGGTATAGAATAGATGTTGACCGCTTATTTTCCCCTCTGTTGAAAACAAAAGAGAAACTCCGTATGCCGAAAATTCGCGATCTATAATATATATATTTATTATTTACTGTAGCAGTAGTAGAAGTAGGGGCTGTGTAAACTCTTGAAAACTCAATTTTTCCTTGCTTTATAAAGCTTTTTTCCGATTCCCGAAATGCTTTTTCCTGTGGAAATGCATATGAGAAACCGCCGGCTTCAATTTCTAAAAAAATGAAAACTTTTTTAAAAATATTGAAAAAAGCGTCGTTTTTCGGCTTTCAACAGCCGGCTTTAAACTTTATCAACAAGCTCTGATATCAAGAGAAACAAAGGCTTTTTTCGACTTCGTCTGCTTCCCGATGAGGGGTTACGGAGAGTTTTACACAGGCTTTTCCCCAGATTGGGGAAAACCTACATTTGCCGATTACCTTTTAATTCCAGAAAGGCGGCCTCACCGTCAGATATCGATCTCGTTTATAAGCTCGTTTATCTCAACGGCAAATGAGGGATTTTCCGAGATCTCCTTTTCGATGATCTTGTAGGAGGAGAGCACCGTTGTGTGATCTCTTCCGAACTCATCGCCGATGGCGGGAAGCGACATATCCGTTTTCTCGCGCATGATGTAGATGGCAACGTGCCTTGCCCAGGCGATCTCCTTCATTCGCTTCTTTCCGCGAAGGTCCTCCTCCTCAACGCCATATTTCTCGGCCACGGTGTATATGATCCTGTTGATCTTCACCGAAAGAGGCATCTCCTCGGAAACGATATCGTAAAGGCACCTTGTGGCAAGATCCACCGTGATCTTCTCTCCGGAGAGGAAGCTTGTGGCGGAGAGCCTCTTCAGCGCACCCTCGATCTGGCGGATATTGCTCTTCAGCTTGTCGGAAAGGTATGCGATCACCTCCACCGAAAGCTTCATTCCCATATCCTCGGCCTTTTTCTTGATGATAGCGGAGCGCAGCTCCGTATCCGGCGGCTGGATATCCGCCATCAGACCCCATTCAAATCTCGTTTTAAGACGGCTCTCGAGCGACTTTATGTCCTTTGCGGGGCGGTCGCAGGTGAGGATTATCTGCTTATGATCCTCGTAAAGAGTGTTGAAGGTGTGAAAAAGCTCCTCCTGGGTCGATTCCTTCCCTGCGACGAATTGGATATCGTCTATGATAAGAACGTCCGCGTGGCGGAATTTTTCGCGGAATGCGGGGGTGCTGTTTTTTGAGATAGCCTCGATAAGCTGAATTGTGAAATCCTCGCACTTGGTGTAAACGAGATTCGTTTTGGGATTTTTCTTCAATATCTCGTTTGTGATGGCGTACATAAGGTGGGTCTTACCGAGACCTGAGGGACCGTAAATGAAAAGCGGGTTATACACCATACCGGGTGTGGACGCCACCGCCGTGCAGGCCGCGTGGGCAAATTTGTTGGAGCCGCCCACAATGAAGTTTTCAAAGGTGTATTCCGTACGGTTCTGGAAGCTGTCGGTACGTACGTTTTCCGTTTTCACCGGCTCGTTTTCCTCTGTGACCGAAACGGGAGGCTTTTCCTTTTCGGGCTCCTTGAGGATTATTTCGACCTCTATACGGAAGCCCATAACAGCCTCGAATTTATCCTCTATCGTGGAAATGTATCGGTTCTTAACTGTGGAATATTTGAATTCCGTGTGAGATGATATCACCGCCCTGTCGTCGGCGAGAGATTCAAGCTTAAGGTCCTCAAACCAAAGTGAATACGAGGTTTCGGAAAATGAATGGCGAAGCTCCTCTTTCACGAGATGCCATATTTCGAGTATTTCGTTTGAGTACGTCATAAAACCTCCTTTTTGTTTCGTCTATATAAGCGCCGAAGGGCGCAAAAGCTCGTGCCGTATGGGGGCCTTCACCGCAGCGTAAAGCTGAAAAAAGCGCAGAATTCCCCTATTATTATATATAATATAGTATAACATAAATATATAATAAAGGCAAGGTAATTTTGGCGGCAAAATCGCATTTTCTCATACCCTTTTCGGCGGTATAATAAAAAACGTAAAAAATATGTGCATAAATCCGACAATATCGTTTTCTTTTTAATAAAAGCTCTTGACAATAAAAGATTTTTGTGTTTATAATAATAGCTGTCGTTATATGTAGCGACCGTTATGCTGTAAGCTCTGCTTTCGGCAAAACAGCTTCCGTAATCACTAAATCGAGGAGGTGCCGCAATAATGAAGAGAACCTATCAGCCTAAGAAGCTTCAGAGACAGAAGGAACACGGCTTCATGAAGAGAATGAAGACCGCTAACGGACGTAAGGTCCTGAAGAGAAGACGCGCTAAGGGCAGAGTAAGACTCTCCTACTAATAAGCGAATTATAAACCCGCCGTAAAGGGACGGTGTCCGTTCCGAGCGGAGGGTTTTCGGTTTTTTATATAAGATTTTTTTCACCGATAAAAAGATAAAAGATCCTTAATCAAAACGTTAAAAACATCGGATCGGAAGCAATTTTTACGAAAACAAAATGAAGATCACATCAATTTGCGAAAACAGGATCTATGCACGTGCATACCGTAAGGGAAAAAAGCACGCAGGCAAATATTCCGTGCTCTACGCCGTTAAAAACGGCACAAATGAAGCGAGAATAGGTCTCACGGTCACAAAGGCAAGAGGAAAAGCCGTCGTTCGCAGCCGCATAAAAAGGGTGCTCAGGCACGCTTATTACGAGGTGGTGAAGGCAAACGGCGAGCCCTGTGGCTACGACGTTATCATAGTTGCAAGAGACGCTGCCGCTTTCGCAAAATCCACGGTGGTTGCACCCGATATGGAAAAGGGAATGAAAGCCCTCGGTATCCTGCAGCCCAAAGAACAAGAAGAATGAAATTTCTCTTTATCCTTCCCATACGCTTTTACAGAAAATATATTTCGCCCTTGAAATCGGCGCCCTCATGCCGCTTTTACCCCACCTGCTCCGCTTATGCCATTGAGGCTATTGAAAAAAGAGGAGTCATCGTCGGGGTCATTCTGGCCTTGTGGCGCATCCTGAGATGTAATCCCTTTTCAAAGGGAGGATTTGATCCTGTGCCCGAAAAAGGCACTTTTTTAAGGCGAAAAATCGATATCGGTGCTGCCGATGCACCTGACGAAAAAAGCGATAAAGAGGAAAATTGATCGTCATATAAAGGCGTAACGAAAAAAGACTGTATAAGAGTACGACTCTTAATGCCGGACAAAAAAGCGGCGTGTGTCCGGAATAATGATCGCGAGCCGCAAAATGATTTTTAGATTCCTCTCTGCGGAATACAGGAAAACATAAAATGATAATTAACAAAAGAACAAAGAAGAGTCTTCGCATACTTTTCACCGTTCTGGTGGCGATAGTCCTTATCTCCTCCCTCGTAACGGTGGCATTTGCGGAAGAGGCTGCTGTTGAAACCGAAAAGGCGGACGCAGAAGAAAAGGACGGCTTCCAGCTGAAGGACATTCTTCTCATCCCCATGGGCTTCATTATCAGAGTTTGCTATAACGTATCGAATAACTACGCCGTGGCACTTCTTCTTTTCGCCGTTGTGATGCAGGTGATCCTTTTCCCTCTCGGCATCAAGCAGCAGAAGAACACGAATAAGCAGGCTTCTCTCCGTCCCAAGGAAAACGCTATCCGCAAAAAGTACGCAGGACGTAACGATCAGGCTACTCAGCAGAAGCTGCAGCAGGAGATCATGGCTCTCTATCAGCAGGAAAACTTCAACCCCGCAAGCGGTTGTCTTCCCCTTCTGATCCAGCTCCCCATCATCTTTGCTCTCTTCGCAGTTGTACGTCAGCCTCTCACCTATATCACGAGATTTTCCTCCGGAAAGATCGCGATACTGAAAGAACAGATCACGGCTATCTTAAAGGAAGCCGGCACCACTATCACGGCAGGATATGAAGAGATAGAGATCATCTCTTATCTCAAGGAGCACGGTATCGCAGGTATCACCGGCGTCACCGAGGCTGAGGTCGCGGCAATGCCCGATTTCGTAATGTTCGGCGGTATGTTCGATATCTCCGTTCGTCCCAGCACTCATATCTGGAGCATTTATCTGCTCGTTCCCGTTCTCACCTTCATCGTTATGTATCTTTCTCAGATGATCACGAAGAAGTTCACTTACCGTCCCGAGCCCGCAGGCGGAGACGCAAACACCCAGGCTTCCATGAAGCTTATGGAGTGGATGATGCCTCTGATGAGCGTTTATTTCGCTTTCATCGTTCCTTCCGCCATCGGTGTATACTGGATCTTCCGTAATATCCTCTCCGTCATTCAGCAGTTCATCCTCTCAAAGATATACCCCACTCCCCGCTTCACCGAGGAGGAGCTGAAGGCAGCCGAAAAGGAATACATGGGAAAGACCAAGAAAACGGTAAAAACAGAACGCGACCCCAACCGTCCCCGTCCCAGATCCCTGCACACCATCGATTTCGACGATGACGACGAGCCCGCTCCCGTGAAAAAAGCACCCGAAAAAACAGCTGAAGCGAATCCCGCTCTCGGCGCCGCTCCTCTTAAGGAGGATAAGCCTCCTCGTAAATAACTCGGAAGGCCGCCTCCTCGTAAATAACTCGGAAGGCTGCCTCCTCGTAAATAAAGCGGCAGATCAAAGGATGCGTGGCGGTCCTTAAAACGTCACAATTATATTGGAGTTTGAAACGTATAATGAAGAAAGAAATCACCGCAACAGGTAAAACGCTGGATGAAGCTATTGCTCAGGCGAAGCTTCTCGTAGGCGCCGACAGCGACGATATGGAATATGAGATCCTTGAGTTCCCCAAGAAGGGAATCCTCGGCATCGGTGCATCCCCTGCCAAGATCAAGGTAACTTATACCGTTGAAGACGAAAATCCTGCTCTCAACTTCGTTAAGATGGTAGTTTCTTCTCTCGAGCTCAACGCAAAGGTAAGCAATACCGTTGGTGAAGAGGGTGAGCTTAAGATCACCATCGACGGCGATGATGCAGGTACCCTTATCGGTCATCACGGCGAGACACTCGACGCACTTCAGTATCTTGCAAGTCTTGCTGCAGGCAAGAGCGAAAAGGAAAGCGGCGAAAAGAGCCCCTATTCCAGAATCTCCGTCGATGCGGAAAGCTATCGCATCAAGCGCGAGGAGACCCTCCGCGGCGTTGCAAGACGTATGGCAAACCGCGTTCTGAAGTATAAGAGAAACGTTACTCTCGAGCCTATGAATCCTTATGAAAGAAGGATCATCCATTCCGAGATCCAGAATATCGAAGGCGTTACCACCCATTCCGTTGGCGTGGATGCCGAAAGAAGGATCGTTATTACTCTTGACCGCGCTAAGAATAAGAGCGCAGAATAAGTAAAGAAATAAGAGGAACTCACCGAGTTCCTCTTTATTTTTTTTCGAAAATGTGATACTCTTATGGTGTTGCTCTATTAGTATTTAAGAGATTATTTATATTTTATTTTAATTTGCGCGAACAAAACCAAAAAACAAAACCTCCACATCAATAAAACCACAGTCCGTCCTTTTCCGAAAGGACAAAACGAAAGGAATCCTCCATGTCCTACACCGACACGATAGCCGCCATTTCAACGCCCCGAGGCGTTGGAGGCGTTGCCGTTATAAGAATCTCCGGCACCGATGCCGTCAGCATCGCGGAGCGTATGTTTTTCCCCGTCTCCGGAAAGCCCTTGGGAAGCATACCCCATTCCCATGCCGTATACGGCAAAATAAAGGATGGAAACGTCACCGTTGATGACGGTATCGCCACCGTTTTCTATGCACCCCGCTCATATACGGGCGAAAACACGGTGGAGATCTCCTGTCACGGCGGTGTTTACGTCACAGGCCGTGTGCTCACCGCCGTCTTTGCCGCAGGCGCTATCCCCGCAGAACCCGGCGAATTTACGAAAAGAGCGTTCCTTTCCGGTAAGCTTACACTTTCCGAGGCCGAGGCCGTCGGCGACCTTCTCTACGCAAAAACAGAGGGTCAGCTGCTTCTTTCCGGCACCGAGTCCTCATCCAGACTCAGCGGCAAGGCTTCCGCCCTCGCCTCTGACCTGACAGATCTGATCGCCCGCATCTCGGTTTCCATAGATTATCCCGAAGAGGACCTTGCCGATATCGGTGAGGACGAGATCCGCACGGAAAGCCTCCGCATCAAGGGCGAGCTTTCAAAGCTTTTGAATTCTTATAAAACGGGACGTGCCGTCACCGAGGGCATAAACGCCGTTATCTGTGGCAGACCCAACGCAGGCAAGAGCACCCTTTATAACCTCCTTTGCGGCGAGGAAGCCGCTATCGTCACCGATATTGCCGGCACCACCCGCGACACTCTCACCGCAGACGTTGCCGCAGGTCGCGTGCTCCTGCGCCTCTCCGACACCGCAGGTATAAGAGACACCGACGACGTGATCGAGTCCATAGGCGTTGAGCGCGCCCGCGAAAAGGCAAGAGGAGCCGAGCTTCTTATTGCTCTTTTCGACGGAAGCACTCCCCCCGACGAAGAGGACACCGCCTGCCTTGACCTTTGCAGAGGTAAAAAAATCGCCGTTATCAATAAGACGGACGTTGCCGATTGCGGATACGTTGAAGCTTACCGCCGTATCGCAGAGGCGGCAGGCGCCGACGTGATACCCGCCTCCCTCAAAAACGGGGAGGGCTACGAAAAGCTCGTGTCCCTCATCGAGGATACCTTCACCGACCCGGATATCGAGCTCGGACGGGACGCGGTCATATCCAATTCCCGTCAAGCGGCGGAGGCAAGAGCCGCTCACGACGCCGTTTCTTCCGCCGTTGAGGCGCTTGACGCGGGGCTCCCCGTGGATATCGTGTCCGGCGAGCTTTCGCTGGCGCTGTCGTCAATAATGCGGCTTGACGGCAGGGAAGTAACAGACTCCGTCATCGGCGCAATATTCTCAAAATTCTGCGTGGGAAAATGATAAGAGTGCGGACGTAGCGGACGTGACGCCTCCGCAAAACTTCAGCATCGCACTCACGATGGATTTTGGCTCCCCCATTTATTCTGCAAACTTCAGCATCGCACAAACTAACGCCACACTCGCACTTTGCAATCGTCCCACTTCGCGGAGATGAATGTATGCTTTGCAGAAACCACACCGCGAGGGATAGTGAGGAGATTTTTAAGAGGAGAGAAAGCAGAAGAATCGACTTCGTCGAATCTTCGAAAGCGGAGTTTGCATTATGTAGATTTCGGTTATCTCAAGCTCACATAATGCAAACTCTGTCTTTTACTTTACTCTTGAATGGCTTTTTTGCTACCTCTTGCGTAGCGCCGATGCGCTATATTGCAATCGGTTTTGTTTGCACCGACATATCAAATCCGCGACGCGCAAATACAAGTTAACAATCAATGTGTCCCCACACAAAAAACAAGGGAGGACCCGTTCGGGTCCTCCCTCATTTCATTTTATTCGTTATAGAATATCAATTCAAACCGAAAAGCATCGATTACTTGTAAAGCTCAGCAAGCTTGAGGAGGTGCTGATACTTTTCGCCTGCCTTGACCTTTGCCTCCGCGAAGAGCTTTTCTGCTCTTTCGGGGAAGGACTGAGCAAGACGGCTGTAACGAGTCTCGGACTTGATGAACTCGATATAATCCGCGGTGGGCTCCTTGGAGTCGATGGTCATGGGGTTCTTGCCCTCTGCCTTGAGCGCGGGATTGTAACGGAACATCTGCCAGTAGCCTGCGTCAACGGCACGCTTCATTTCGAGCTGGCAGTTGGTCATGCCGCCCTTAACACCGTGCATTTCGCAAGGTGCGTAGCCGATGATGAGGGAAGGACCGTCGTAAGCTTCAGCTTCAACCATAGCCTTGAGGGTCTGGTTCATGTCTGCGCCCATAGCGATCTGTGCAACGTAAACGTAGCCGTAGGACATAGCGATCTCAGCGAGATTCTTCTTGCCGATAGCCTTACCTGCTGCTGCGAACTGAGCAACCTGACCGATCTGGGAAGCCTTGGACGCCTGTCCGCCGGTGTTACTGTAAACCTCGGTATCGAATACCATAACGTTTACGTTTTCGCCGGAAGCGAGTACGTGGTCAAGACCGCCGAAGCCGATGTCGTATGCCCAACCGTCGCCGCCGAAGATCCAAACGGACTTCTTGTTAAGCATATCCTTGTTGTCAACGATGTAACGGCAAACGTCGCAGTCACAGCCGGAAACAACCTCGAGAAGTGCCTTGGAAGCAGCCTCGCAAGCCTTAGCATCGTCCTTAACTGCGAGCCAAGCCTCAGCAGCTGCCTTCATTTCAGCAGTTGCGCACTCAGCTGCGAGAAGCTCTTCAACCTTCTTAGCGAGAACTTCGCGACGGTACTTCTGTGCGAGATAAATACCGAAACCGTGCTCAGCGTTGTCCTCGAAGAGGGAGTTCGCCCAAGCGGGACCGTGGCCGGTGCCCTTGTTTACGGTGTAGGGAGTTGCAGGTGCGGAGCCGCCCCAGATAGAGGAGCATCCGGTTGCATTGGAGATGTACATTCTTTCACCGAAGAGCTGTGTGATAAGACGAGCGTAAGAGGTCTCGGCACAGCCTGCGCAGGAGCCGGAGAACTCAAGCAGGGGCTGCTTGAACTGGCTGCCCTTAACGGTGTTGTTGATAAGCTCGGGCTTTTCGGTTACGTTTGCAACAGCGTAATCGAAGGGAGCCTGCTGGTCCTTCTGAGTTGCTGCGGGAACCATCTTGATAGCCTGCTTTTCGGGAGCATTGTCGCGGAGAGCCTTAGCGGTAACGGGACAAGCCTTAACGCAGAGGGTACAACCCATACAGTCAAGGGGACTGATGGCCATGGTGAACTTGTAGTCGGTCTTGATAACCGGCTTTTCGGTG
>JAZMZX010000019.1:0-2712 GCA_045586225.1 Eubacteriales bacterium | reverse complement strand
GAAACGACGCTGCCGCCTCCCGAAGAAACAACGACGCTGCCTCCCGAGGAGACCACAACGGCACCTCCCGAGGAGACCACAACGGCGCCTCCCGAGGAGACCACAACGGCGTCTCCCGAGGAGACCACAACGGCACCTCCCGAGGAGACGACCACGGCGCCTCCCGAGGAGACCACAACAGCGCCTCCCGAGGAGACCACCGCGCCTCCCGAGGAAAACACAGCAGCCGACACTTCGGGTACATAAGCACAGAACACCTCCGCCACGGTAACAAAGCGGAGGTGTTTTTTTGCTGTCATATGATATATATGTTGATTGCATAAAAAAAGAGGGTGGATCGCGGCTGCATTTGTTAATAAGCGCTTGACAGAGGGCAATTTTTGTATTATAATTGTCACAAATAAACCATATAAAATCCGTGGAGGTTTTTATGAAAAAGACAACGTTAAAACTCATCGCGCTCGTTATGCTTGCAGTTATGCTCACTTCTATGTTCTGCGCATGCGGCAAGAGCAAGATGAACGTCACCATCGGCGCCAAGCTCGGCGAAGACTACATCACCTATCAGTATAACGCAAACGCAGATAATGAAGAATTCATTATTCCCCAGGACGACCGCATCTGCCTCAACGATGTAACCATCGAGGTTCAGTATGAAGAAGGCTCTCAGGTAAGCGTACTCGACGTATTCAAGAATGCAGCTATCGAATACGAGCTCGACTACGAACTCGATTCCAGCGGCGAGTCCATTTCCTCCATCAACAAGTACGGCGGATTCTCCGGTACTGACGAAGAGGGCAAGGTTCTCGTATTCTTCTGGTCCTACACTATCAACGGTGTTGAGCCCACCTCCGGCCGCGCAGGTACCAACTACGTTAACGAAGGCGACAAGATCGAATTCATCCTCACCAGCGCAAGCGAAGACGACTTCGACGAAGACGCATATTAATATCACATAGCATCATATAAGCGGGAAGCTGAGGCTTCCCGCTTTTTTCGTTATATAGGTCACCTCCTCTGCATATAATCTAACAAATATGAATATGCGAGGGAGAAATATGAAAAAAGCAAAGCTTATACTTCTGACAGCTCTGATGCTGGTGCTTCAGCCGATGCTTGCGGTCACCGCTGCGGCTGAGGGAGGAGCCGTGCCAATAGCGGAAACGGATGCCGGGGCTATCCCTATAGCGGCGCCGTCACTTTCCGTCGATGCGAAAAGCTGCATCCTGATGGAAGCGTCAACGGGGGAGATACTGTACGAATCGGAGGCAGACCGGGCGCTTCCGCCTGCGTCCGTTACAAAAATAATGTCAATCCTTCTCATAATGGAGGCGGTGAAGGCAGGGAAGCTTTCAATGACCGACACGGTCTCCGTCAGCGCAAATGCGGCATCGATGGGCGGCTCGCAGGTGTATCTTGAGCCGGGAGAGGAGATGACGGTGGAGGAGCTCTTAAAATGCGTTATCATTGCCTCCGCAAACGATGCAACCGTTGCTCTTGCGGAGCACGTGGCCGGCAGCGAGGAGGCGTTTGTGGCGGAGATGAATCGGCGCGCCGGGGAGCTTGAAATGAAAAACACCCATTTCGTGAACACAAACGGCCTTGACGATGCTCCGGATGCCGCATCCCATCTGACCAGCGCAAGAGATATTGCGATCATGTCACGAGAACTGATCAACAACCACCCCGAGGTGTTCAAATATACAACCGTGTGGATGGATTCCATCCGCGGCGGCGCCTTCGGGCTCACAAACACAAACAGACTCATCCGCTTTTATAGGGGCGCAACGGGGCTGAAAACGGGGTCTACATCAAAGGCCGGCTTCTGCATATCAGCAACGGCTGAGCGGGACGGACTCTCCCTTATCGCGGTCATAATGGGCTCTCCCACAAGAGACGTGCGTAACGAATGCGCGAAGACTCTTCTTGACTATGGCTTTGCAAACTATTCCGTTTACAAAAGTGAAGGAGGCGACGCAGGGGAGGTGTCCGTTTGCGGCGGCGTGAAAGGCTCTGTGGCGGCAGAGCACGGCCCCTTTTCTGTCGTGATGAAAAAGGGAACGGAGAAGGGCATCAGCGTCACGGTGACGCTTTACGATAACGTGGAGGCGCCCGTTAAAAAGGGTGACACCGTCGGAGCCGTCTCCTACACCCTCGACGGGGAGATAATCGGGGAGGTACCCGCAGTGGCAAGGGAGGACGTTCCGAAAATCGGCTATTTCGGAGTTTTATATAAAATTCTTTCGTGTGTCCTTGGGAAATAAATAGATAGTGAATATTGAAAAAAGAAAGAAAATATTGTATACTAAGCATGATGCCGAAAGGTATCGAAAAATACGCAGCTTTGCGTTGATTATAAAAGAAAGCCGCCTTTGCGGCATAAACGAAAGGTATATAAAATGAGCATCAATCTTAACAAAAAGTTTGTAAGCCAGTTCGTGTCTGCACGTGAGATCGATTATATGAAGGGCACTGCCGAATCCGCACTTGCAACCGTTCTTGCAAAGAATGGCCCCGGCAACGATTTTCTCGGTTGGGTAGATCTTCCCGTTAATTATGATAAGGAAGAATTCGCCCGTATCAAGGCTGCGGCGGAAAAGATAAAGAAAACCTGCGATATCCTTGTAGTTATAGGTATCGGCGGTTCTTATCTCGGTGCAAGAGCTGCTATCGAGTTCGTGAAGAGCCCCATGTATAACGAAAAGAAGAAGG
>JAZMZX010000018.1:0-5249 GCA_045586225.1 Eubacteriales bacterium | reverse complement strand
ATCACGGAAACATAACGGCGAAGATGGCGGAGGTTATAAGGATACCCGAGGCATCCCTCCCCCTTCACGGAGAATCCGGCCGCCCGCCTCGCCCTCAGGTGGTCACTCAGGCACCTGCGGAAAAGGCCCCCGAGGCAGTCGAAGCGAAGCCCGCTGAGGCGGAAAGCCCACGCGAGGTCTCCATCCCCGATTACCGCATCATCGGCGAGGCCTTCAACTGCTACATTATCGTTGAATACGAAAAAACTCTCCTTCTCATCGACAAGCATGCGGCTCACGAGCGCATTCTCTACGAAAAGCTCAGAGAAAATATGCGACGCCGCTCTGCAGAATCCGCATCCCAGCTTCTTATGGTCCCTGTGACTGTGGAGCTGACGGCGGACGAGGCTGCCACCATCGCCGAATACGCCGACGAGATCAAAGCCGCAGGCTTCGATTTCACTCTCGACGGCTCCGCGGT
This sequence comes from Eubacteriales bacterium, assembly GCA_045586225.1. Taxonomy (GTDB): domain Bacteria; phylum Bacillota; class Clostridia; order Oscillospirales; family CAG-272; genus DTU064. The sequence goes on along the minus strand of JAZMZX010000018.1, from coordinate 4,789 downwards.
ATCCGTCACCTCGCTCCCTCACAATTTCGGCACCGACACGGTCCACGAGATATTCGAGGTCTTTGCAGACGGGCTCCGCAACAGCGCCGCCGAAGCCCGCGACATCATATTCGAGCGCGCCCTTTACACCTGCGCCTGCAAGGCGGCAATAAAGGGCGGCAGGGTATACGGTCCCGAGCACATCAAGTGGCTCTGCGACGAGCTGTTCCGCTTGCCGAACATAAAATACTGTCCTCACGGCAGGCCCGTTGCTCTTGAGCTCACCCATTCCGGGCTGGACAGACATTTCAAACGCACACAATAAACAGATTTAAGATAAAGGAAAAGATATGTTCAAGGTACTTAAGACCGAAGGCGACGCGCGCCGCGGCCATATGGAGACCGTTCACGGTCCCATCGAAACTCCCGTTTTCATGAACGTTGGCACCTGTGCAGCAATAAAGGGCGGTGTTTCCGCTCCCGAGCTCCGCGAGCTCAACTGTCAGGTGGAGCTTTCAAACACCTACCACCTTCACATCCGTCCCGGCGACAAGCTCATCCACGACATGGGCGGTCTTCACAAATTTATGAACTGGGATAAGCCCATCCTGACGGACTCCGGCGGATTCCAGGTGTTCTCCCTTGCCGGCCTTCGCCGCATCAAGGAGGAGGGCGTTTATTTCGCATCCCACATCGACGGAAAGCGCATCTTCATGGGTCCCGAAGAGAGCATGCAGATCCAGTCTAATCTTGCCTCCACGATCGCCATGGCGTTCGATGAATGCGTGGAAAATCCCGCCCCCTACGATTACGTTAAAAAGTCCAGCGAGCGCACCATGCGCTGGCTTCTCCGCTGCAAGGAGGAAATGGCGCGCCTCAATTCTCTGCCCGACACCATAAACAAAAATCAGCTGCTTTTCGGAATCAACCAGGGCGGCACATACGATGATCTCCGCATTGAAAATATGCAGACCATCCGTGAATACGACCTTGACGGATACGCCATCGGCGGTCTTGCCGTTGGCGAGGAGGCTGAGGTAATGTATCACATTCTGGACGTTACCCTTCCCCACGCACCCGTGGACAAGCCCCGTTACCTTATGGGCGTCGGCACTCCCGTGAATATTCTCGAGGCGGTTCATCGCGGCATCGACTTTTTCGACTGCGTAATGCCCAGCAGAAACGCCCGTCACGGCAACGTTTTCACCTGGCACGGCAAGATGAACGTGCTTAACGAAAAGTATATGCGCGATCCCCGTCCCATCGACGAAAACTGCGGATGTCCTGCCTGCAGACTCCATTCCCGCTCCTATATCCGCCACCTCATCAAGGCGAAGGAAATACTCGGCATGCGTCTGACCGTGCTCCACAATCTGTATTTCTATAACGAGCTGATGCAGAAGATCCGCGACGCCATCGACGGCGGTTATTTCGAATCTTTTTATCAAAAATATCGTATTCTACTTGCAGAACGCTCGCAGGATTGATATAATATTTCAGTAATTTCCCACCTCGTTTCCTTCCGCGGCGACCCGCGGTATCTGATATAATCTTATTCTATCTATACGGAGAAAAACTATGCTTCAAGATATGATCCTTATCATCGACCTGGGCGGCACCGAAAATGCACGCATCGCCCGCGAGCTCCGCGCTCTCGGCGTTTATTCCGAGATCCATCCCCACGATATCACCAAGGAAGAGCTTGCAGCCCTCCCCGGCGTTCGCGGCATTATCCTTTCCGGCGGTGACAACCGCGTTGTCGACGGTGTCGTTATAGATGCATCCGAGGCTGTTTATAATGCAGGTCTCCCCATCCTCTCTCTCGACTGCAACGAAGAGGCTCCCCTCTCCGACGACGAAGACGAACGCCGCGAGACCCTCTCCGCATTTGCGTTTGCTGTTTGCGGCGCAAAGAAGAACTGGACGATGGAAAACTTCATCGCAGACCAGGTGGAGCTTATCCGCCGTCAGGTAGGCGATAAGAAGGTGCTTCTTGCCCTCTCCGGCGGTGTTGACTCCTCCGTCGTTGCCGCTCTGCTTATCCGCGCTATCGGCGACAAGCTCACCTGCGTTCACGTTAATCACGGTCTGCTCCGTATGGGCGAGCCCGAGGAGGTCGTTCGCGTATTCGGTGAAGAAATGGGCGCAAACCTCGTTTACGTTGATGCCACCGACCGCTTCCTTAACAGACTTGCGGGCGTTGACGAGCCCGAAAAGAAGCGCCACATCATCGGCGAAGAATTCATCCGCGTGTTCGAAGAAGAAGCGCGCAAGCTTGAAGGCATCGAGTTCCTCGCACAGGGCACCATCTACCCCGATATTATCGAATCCGGCACCAAGACCGCAAAGGGCGTTAAGGCTCACCACAACGTCGGCGGCCTTCCCGAGGACCTTCAGTTTGAGCTGGTTGAGCCTCTGAAGATGCTCTTCAAGGACGAAGTGCGCGCCTGCGGCGTTGCTCTCGGTCTCCCCGCTTCCATGGTATACCGTCAGCCGTTCCCCGGCCCCGGCCTCGGCGTACGCTGCATCGGTGCCATCACCCGCGACAGACTCGAAGCTCTCCGTCATTCCGACGCTATCCTTCGCGAGGAGTTTGCAAGCTGCGGCCTCAACTCCAAGGTATGGCAGTATTTCACCGTCGTTCCCGAGGTCAAGTCCGTTGGCGTACGCGACGGCGTTCGCTCCTATGAATGGCCCTGCATCATCCGCGCCGTCAACACCATCGACGCAATGACAGCAGACATCGAGCCCATCCCCTACGAGATCCTTGCAAAGATCACCGCCCGCATCACAAGCGAGGTCAAGGGAATCAACCGCGTCCTCTACGACGTGACCCCCAAGCCCTCCGGAACCATCGAGTGGGAATAATAACAACTATATGAATCAACAGCGTCAGAAGCGGTGAGCTTCCGGCGCTGTTTTTTCTATGATACACATGCGGCTTTACGCAAAGAATGTGATATAATATAGACAGCATCCGAAGCCATTACACACTTTCAAATTTTTTGGTACTACTATTTATGAAAGGCCTTTCAAAAACGCGGGAAAGGAGGCAAGCTATGAAGCTTCAAAGCAAACAAACGGCGAGAACTCCTATGGACGACAACAAGATCGTCGAGCTTTATTGGAAACGTGACGAAAAAGCGATCGAGGAAACCGATTTCAAATACAGAAAATTTCTTTATTCCATTGCTTACAATGCGGTCCACGACAGGCTTGACTGCGAGGAATGCTTAAACGATACATATATTGGCGCGTGGAATGCTATGCCGCCCGCAAGGCCGACCGTGCTGAAAGCATTCCTGATCACCATCACGCGAAGATGTGCTATCAAACGCTATCACAGCAATATGCGGCAGAGCGCAATACCTTCCGAAATGACGTTGTCCCTCTCCGAGCTTGAAGATTTCGTGATCGGCGACGGAGACGTGGGTGCGGATTTTGATGCCGCGAGACTCGGGCGCGTTATCAGCGATTTTGTTCGCTCGCTTCCCGAGCGCAGGCAATTCATATTTATGAGCCGATACTACGTATCCGACCCCATCGATACGATCGCAAGTGAGCTTTCCTTGAGCCGTTCGACGGTGAACAAGGAGCTTGCCGCCATCAGAAGTACCCTGAAAGTGAAACTTGAAAGTGAGGGTTATTCTATATGAAAAAGAAAGAATGGAGCGAAGGTATTGATCACCTTGATCCCGATCTTGTTGAAGAATACGTTCTTCAACAGGATAGGCTCAGCAAGAAGAGCAAAAATCCGGGCAGCACGTGGCTTCGCCTCGGAGCGATCGCGGCTTGCTTTTTGCTGATCGTAAGTGCTGTCGTCATTGTACCGATGCTGCGGGAGGATGATCAGGGTGATGTGACGGGGCCGGGGACGACGGACGATCCTGCCCCTCCTCTTGATCACACACCGATAATTTTCGATGCTACGGTGTCACCGGAGCAATTAAACGGCAACAGCCTGGAATTCATAGTAGGATCTTCTGTATCAATAAGTGGTGGCGAAAGTTCTGCACCGCCTGCTTTTGAATTCAGCATCGGTATTGCCGTTAAGGCAAAAGTAGTGAAGAATCATCCGGATACGTACTATAAGCTTGACGTAAGCTCAGAATACCGTCCGACTGCATATCGACTGATACAGATGGAAACGATTGAGGTTATCTGCGGTGAAAACGTTCCCAGGTATTTCCTCTATTTGATCCCCGAGCACGTTTACGTGGATATGTCCATATATGATTCGCTGCTGATCTCTATGGCTCAGCTCGGCATCGGGAACTACGTACTGAGGAATGGGACTCAGAATCAAATGGAGTCGTTTGAGTTACCCATATTCGGGGATTACCAGGATCATCCCGAGCTCGGCAACATCATTGCCTTCAGCCGCGGTATATTTGACGAGAGCCTTTGGCAAAATCACAACTGGTTTTACGGATATCAGTTTGCCGAATATTATCTCGACAACCCGGGGTCCGGGTATCTTGTGGTTGATCGCGGCGATTCCGAGAACACCGTTATTGCTGCGATCAAGGAGCGATTCAGCGAATGGAATCCTTTTTTCCGGGAAAAGCTCGCTGTGATAACACCGGATTTTAAGACAAAAGAGGCCAAAGACGCCATAGAATACGTAAAGCCCTTTGAGAACGGAGTCTTTTCTCAAACGTATCTGCCTTATAATAACGGAGAGCTTATTTTCAGACGATATATCAACGGTTGTCAAACCGAAGAAACCGTGAGCATCGATCTTCTTACCGAAGAAGTAACTTATTCTGAGGTTCGTTACAGCAAGGAGGATCTGCAACGGATCGAAAAT
>JAZMZX010000017.1:0-9917 GCA_045586225.1 Eubacteriales bacterium | reverse complement strand
GAGATTGCCATCGCAGTACGTGAGGGCGGTGCAGACCCCGCATCTAACAGCAAGCTTCGCGATCTTATCGCAAAGGCAAAGGCAAACAACGTTCCTAACGATAATATCGAACGTACCCTCAAGAAGGCTACCGGTAACGACGGTACCGTTTACGAGGAAGTTATCTACGAAGGCTACGGCCCCTCCGGCGTTGCAGTTATCGTAGAGACCACCACCGACAACAGAAACCGCACCGCAGGTGAAATGCGCCACTATTTCGACAAATACGGCGGAAATATGGGCACAAACGGATGCGTAAGCTATATGTTCGATGAAAGAGGCGTCGTTGTTGTTGCACGCGAGATCGAGCCCGATCCTAAGGCTCCCCGCGGAACTAAGCCCACCATTATCGACGAGGAAGAGCTTATGATGGCTGCTCTCGACGCAGGCGCCACCGATTTCGTTCCCGAGGATGAGATTTTCGAGATCTCTACCGAGCCCAACGATCTCACATCTGTTCGTGAAGCACTTGAGGCTGCCGGATATCCTGTGCTTTCCGCTGAAAAGGATATGGTTCCTCAGAGCTATGTAACTCTCACTGACGAGGACGCTATCAAGAACATGAACCTTCTTCTGGAAATGCTCGACGATAACGACGACGTTCAGAACGTATATCACAACTGGGAACAGGAAGAAGAATAATTATGTTAAAGAGAATTCTTGCAGCCGTACTTGCTTCGCTGATGCTGGCTTCTATGCTCGTTTCCTGCGAGGAAGCAGAGGAGCTGACTGCACGTGAGAAGAAAAAGCTCAAGCTTTATGAAAAGTACGAAGAGCTTATAAACGCTATTGAGGACGAGGAATACGACGACGCCCGCGATTTCATCGACGAGATCTTCGAGGATATCCGCGATGATGAAGACGACGAAAGCGAGGAAGGCTTCGATTCCACAAACGACGGCGAAGATACCACCGGCGAATACGACGACACCTCCTCCGACATCGGCGGTGAAGACGAAAAGCCTGTGGACACCGAAGAGCCCGATTACCCCATCGCCACCTTGCCGCCCGAGACCGAAGCTCCCGAAACCGAGCCTCCGGAAGAGCTTCCTTATGAGTTTGCAGAGGCTGCAAACATCGCTCAGGGCTACTGGATCTACAGACACGACAATTCCATCGTTGGTGTTGATATCTACGAAAATGAGATCTACGTTGACGGTGTACCGTACAGCTGGTACGTTGAATCCGCAAGCGGAGATCTTTCCGAGTTCATTATCATTGCTGTGGACGGCGAGAAGCCCCTCTATGAATTTGAGTTCACCTACAGCTATTTGCACGATATCTATTATAACTATGCGTATATCATAGGCGAATTCGATTATCTCTACGGAAGAGAACAGCTGTACACCGGTCTTGGCTTCAACAGCGAGCAGTTCACTGTATATGAGGTCACCACCGATACCTTCGAAAAATTCTTTGCTTATAACGAAGAAGTATCCTACGATGCGGATGCATTCGGTTATCTGAACGAATACTCCCTCTCTCAGGAGCTTATCACACTTCCCGATTACTTCAACGTATTCGGTGATCTTTCCTTCGTAAACATTGAGTTTACCTTCGATTACGGTATTTTCAATGTCGATATCGATCCCGCTACATATTCACCCACTGTAAAGGATGCCATAGAGCTTTACGAGGATCAGACGTCGTATGCATCCCTTGACTGGCATTCCGTAACGGATCAGTATTATCTCTCGCTGAACTATGCAGAGGTGAATGATTTTTCAGCGCCCACCCTCGGTATCTTATATGATTACCAGGTTACAAACGCATACGGATTCATATTCATCAGAAACTGATAAACAGTAATATCAAATAAGAGACATAGCGGAAGCTATGTCTCTTGGTCTTGATAATTAATCTTAATAAGAGGAATGACACTATGAAAAAGTATATTTCGCTTGCTCTTGCCGTTCTGATGCTTTCTCTCACACTTTGTGCCTGTGACGATGAAATGGCAAATGATCTCGAAAAGCTCGAGCTTTTTGAAAAGTATGAAGATCTCATCGACGCTATCGAGGATGAGGACTACGACGAAGCGATCGGCGAGCTTGACGGCTTCTTCGATGACAAGGATGATGACGAAGAAGACGTTGAAGAAGACGAAGACGGCGAAGACGTCGAGACCGAGACCGACACCGACACCGACGGCGAGCATTTCGGCCCCTCCGGTGATGACGAAAAGGACGAGGTGCCTGAGGAGAATAAGCCCGTTGAGACTGTTCCTCCCGAAACCGAATTCGTTCCCGAAACCATGGTTCCCGAAACCGAGCCCTCTGAGGAATGGCCTGAAGAAACCGAGCCCTCCGAGGAATGGCCCGAGGATACAACACCTCCCGTGGAAGAACCTCCTTTTGAGGATGAACCCTCCGAAGGTCCTGTATATGATACCGATGACCCCACAAGTATTGCTCTTGGCCGCTGGGTACGCCCCTCTGAGGACGGAGAATCTTTTGAGGAGATAATTATCTACGATGGCAAGCTTGAAATGTTTGGCGAAGCCTTCGAATGGTATCTTGATCCTGTGACCGTTTTCGATAACGGCTTCTGCATCGACGTATGCCGTGGAGACGACAAGGTATATAAGCTCGACTTCTACTACAGTGAATACGACGGCTACTGGTTAAATTACATATATGTATTTGACGAAACCGATAAGTTTTACGAGTATACAGACTATGAAGCAGGTATCAACTACGATCACTTCGATATCGTAGAGCTTACCGCCGAAAACTTCTTCGATTACTTCGAATACGTTGAAACCGTTGAGGATTCTTATGCTGCCGACGGTTCTCTCGAAACGATCACCTTCAGACAGAAGTACATCCTTAAGCAGGAATACATAACAAGATTTTGCTACGATCTCAGCGAAGCCAATGCTATGATCACCTATTACTACGCACACTTTAACTGTGATATCAATTACGATACTCTTGAGATCACGCTGAAGGATACAACGTATGTTTCCGATATAACCGGTTATGATTTCAGAATGTATTATAATTACGACAGTGAGAATCCTGAGGCGTATTTCAGCCTCAATTCGTCGTATATCACCAGTTTCGACAACCCCATAATATCAGTTTACTATGATTTATACGTTGACAGCGTTGAGGGCGTTATTTTCCTCGCAAAATAAGAAATTATGAAAAAGTATATTTCGCTTGCTCTTGCCGTTTTGATGCTTTCTCTTACACTTTGTGCTTGTGACGATGAAGCAGCAAAGGACACTGAAAATAACGAACTTTTTGAAAAGTATGGGGCTCTCATCGATGCTATCGAGGATGAGAACTACGAAGAAGCGCTCGGCGAGCTTAACGGCTTCTTCGCAGAAAAAGATGAAGACGGAGAAGACGAAGGTGATGAAACCGACGGCGAAGACGTCGAGACCGAGACCGACACCGATACCGATGGCGAGGATTCCGGTCCCTCCGGCGATGACGAAAAGGGCGAGGTGACGGAAGAGGATAAGCCCATTGATACTGTTCCTCCCGAAACCGAATTCGTTCCCGAAACAGAGCCTATGGAAACCGAGCCTATGGAAACCGAGCCCGTGGAAACAGAACCCGAAGATACTGTACCTCCCGAGGAAGAGACAGATACCGTCTCTATGGCAGAGGATATCGCGATAGGACATTGGGTATATCCGCAAACTCTTGACGGCTCCTTTAAGCACGTGTATATCTACGAGGATTACTGTGAAGTCTTTGGCGAAACTTATAGCTGGGAAGTTTCGGATGCAGAAGCCTATCGTTTCTATGTTTACATATACAATGATTTAGGGAATGCATATCGACTTTCCTTCAATTATAATGATGTTTTAGACTTCTGGTATAACGAAATATATGTCTATGATAACGTATACAAGTACTACTTTGCAATTAAATCCTGTGAACGTGCCGTTGATCATGACGAGCTTACAGTAATCGATCTTACCAGAGATAATTTCTTTGATTATTTTGATTACGTAGAAAGAAAAGAAGGTTCATATAATATTTCCGGTGATGCTGAAGCAGTTACAGTCACACAAGAATTTATTTTGAAGCCTGAAATTGCAAGAAACCTCTACACCGATCTTTCCGGCTGCGATATAGAGATAACGTATGATCGTCATGAGTATTTCGTTGAATTTGATCGCGATACACTTGAGATTGATATCATAGAAACTTATTTCGAAGTTAACGGATACAGTGCCGCATACAGCATGCAATACGATTATAATGACGTAAGCCATGGCTATTATTTCGAGCTTGCCGGAGCACTTATTACAGATGCTCTCGATCAGATCCTTTTAGTATGTGACAACATTGAGGTCGTAAACGTAACGGGTACGCTTGCTTTCTTCAACAAATAACACTAAATAAAAAAGACACACATGAGAATGTGTGTCTTTTTTTGTTTATACCTGATTTTTAGGCGTCATACGGGACATCTGTCTCTGAGCCATAACGAGACCGGCATAGATGCCGCCCTTGCGCATGAGCTCGTCGTGCGTACCGACCTCAGCAACGGTACCCTTATCGAGAACGATAAGCTTCGTTGCGTTGCGGAGAGTGGAGAGACGGTGTGCGATGGCAAGAGTCGTTCTGTTTTCAGAAAGGATCTGCAGTGCATCCTGGATCTGCTTTTCGGTTTCCGTGTCGAGAGAAGCGGTTGCTTCGTCAAGAATAAGGATACGCGGGTCGTGGAGCAGGGCACGTGCAATAGCAATACGCTGCTTTTCGCCGCCGGAAAGAGTATTTCCGCGCTCACCGACCTTGGTGTTATAAGCATCGGGCATGCGCATTATGAATCCGTGAGCACCTGCAAGCTTTGCGGCAGCAAGCACCTCATCACGGGTGGCGGTGGGCTTTGCGTAAGCAATGTTATCGTAAATGGTGCCGGAGAAGAGGAACGTCTCCTGAAGAACGACACCGATCTGAGAACGGAGAGATTGCTGAGAAATATCGCGTATATCGATACCGTCGATTTTGATCGAGCCTTCGTCAACGTCGTAAAGACGCATAACAAGGTTGATCAGCGTGGATTTACCAACGCCTGAACGGCCGACGATACCGATGAAATCACCGGGCTCAACGTTAAGAGAAACGTTATGAAGCACGTTAGCACCGCTGTCGTAGCCGAAAGAAACGTCGTTGAACTCAATGTAGCCCTTGATGTCGATATCCTTTGCATTGGAATCGTCCTTAACGTCAACGTCCTCGTCAATGATATCGAATATCTTAACGATGGAGGTCATAACGCGTTCCCAACGGCGGGGGAAGTTTGATATCCAGCGGAGGGGACCGTAAATGATGCTGACGTATGCCGTGAACTTGGACATCTCACCGAGAGTCATTTCACCGGCAAGTATACGTGAACCAACGTAGTAAAGGAGGAAGAACTCACCGATGCCCATCAGGAATCCCATAAGAGGTGAGAACTTTGCAAAGAAGGTCTCGCTGTAGATCTGAGCATCACATTCATCCCTTGTTGCCTTATCGTAGCGCTCCATTTCGCGGTGCTCCATACCAAAAGCCTTGACAACGCGGATACCGGAGAAGATATCGTGAAGAATGGTGTTTGCACGGGAGTTCATCTGCCACTGACGGTGGAACATACGGCGCATGAGCTTGTGGAACATGCGGTTCGCGATCATAACGAAGGGGGCAGGGAGCAGGATAAGAAGTGCAAGACGCCAGTCGTAGGAGAAAAGGATCGAGCCTGCGATAAGGAAAATAAGGATCTGCTCAAGGAAGCCGCCGATCTCGTGGGTGATAAAGCCCTGGAGCTGGTTTGTATCGTCGGTGACACGGTTCATAAGCTCACCGGCAGTTCTCTTGGAAATGCGGGAAACCGAAAGCTGCTGGATCTTGGCGAATACCATATCACGAAGCTCAACGATGATCTTCGTGCTGGCATTGATCGTTACAAGGCTTCTGATAACGCCAAGCACTCTCTGAAGGATGCTGACGCCGAGAATCGCACCGACGACGGAAAGGAATCCAACAACAAAAGCCGTCGTGGTGGAAAGCTCCTTTGCGTTTTCCACATTGATGTAATTATCAACGAGAATACGGTTTATTTCAGGGGGAAGAAGCTGGATCGCAGCAGAAACGAAATAAAGGATAATGGAAATGAAGATGAAAAGGCTGTAAGGCTTTGCGATAGCCCAGATCCTCTTCATATAGCCCGCTTTTGCAGTGCAATGAGGGCAGATATGAGAGCCGGGAGGATATTTTCTGTTACACGTGGGGCAAACAACGTCGATGTCTGCTTCGTACCTGTAATCGTATACGCCTTTTTCGATCTTTTTATTAAGCTGCCACATAATAGATGCGTATGCATCCTTATTTGCCATAGTGCCGCGGCAGATGATCTGATGTGTGCCCTCGAGAACACACTCGCAGAACACGCATCCGACACCGAGTGTGAACTGATACTCGGTTATTTTTGATGTTTCATATTCGGCAGTAAGAACGTTATTTTCATAAATGAAGACCTTTTCGTTTGTTACAGCCACAAGACCGTCCACAGATTTGTACGAATCGTCGGGTGTTAAGTCAAAGCTGAACGCAACGGTAACGTCCTCGGGAGCCACACCGGGGTGCAGCTTACAAAAACGCTCTGTAAGCCTGATTCTTTCACTCATATAGGATCGCTCCTCTCTTTAGACAGAGTTGTTCTTACAGATAAAGCTCGATCTTCTTGTAGCTCTTGCGGTCAAGGGCTTCAACGTCGGGGATCTCGTATCTGTTGGAATCGTTGTCGGTGATGAAGATGTGCTCGGGAGTAACCTTCAAAATCGAACGGAACGTATCGCGGATGGTGAAGGAAAGGTGGCGGTCGCCGGAGAGAACCTCCCAATAGGAGTAGCCGTAGCGCTCCTTAACAGAAAGGATCTTCGTGATAACGGGAGCATAATACTTTCTGTCGAGCTCGCGACGGAGAAGCTCTGCAACCTCATCGTCGAATTCGGAAACGTCGGAGATAAGACCGATCTCAACGTTGTCGTGATCGAGAACGGAAATGAAGCTGTAGTGATGCTCGTAGGGGAAGGAGCGATGCAGATAAATGCGGCTGAAATACTTTTCACCGCCGGTGGGCTCACCGTCGAAGCCGACGCCCTCGGGAAGGGTGACCTTCAAAGAAAGAAAGTCGCCTTCCTTTTTGAATTCGGAGTTTTCTTTCGTTATGTACGTTATGGAAACAACGTCTCTAAGTGCTGTGGTTTTAAGTTCGCTCATGTTATTGCCTCCTTTAGCTTAGCCCTCGATACCGATGTTGCGGAGTGCATCCATCTGCATCTTGTAAAGGCCGTAGTAAATACCTTTTTTCTTAAGAAGCTCGGCGTGTGTGCCGAATTCCGGCATTTTACCGTTTTCGATAACGATAAGATGGTCGGCGTCACGAAGTGTGGAAAGACGGTGCGCGATCATGATCGTGGTGCGTCCCTTGATAAGCTGCTCGAGAGCAGTCTGGATCTGACGCTCGGTCTGCGTGTCCATGGCTGCCGTAGCCTCGTCCATTATAAGGATACGGGGATTCAGAAGTATCGCACGGGCAATGGAAACTCTCTGGCGCTCACCGCCTGAAAGATCCTTGTAGCCAAAGCCGATCTGAGTGTTGTAGCCATCAGGCAGCTTCACGATAAAGTCGTGTGCGCCTGCGATCTTGGATGCGGTGATGACCTCTTCATCTGTTGCATCGGGACGCGCATACTTGATGTTATCCTTGATGGTGCCCATGAAAAGGTAAGTTTCCTGAGAAACTATCGCAATGTTGCGGCGGAGCTCCTCAAATGCAATGTCGCGTACGTTTACGCCGTCGATCTTGATCTCGCCGGCACCCGTGTCGTAAAGACGGATAAGAAGGTTTGCAAGAGTGGACTTGCCCGCTCCGGTGTGACCGACAATACCGATGATCTTGCCGGGCTCGATATCGAAGCTTACGCCATCGATGATCTTGCGGTTCTTCTCATATGAGAATTCAACGTTTTTGAACTCAACGTGACCCTTGACCTCACCGAGTGCGGTGGGATTTTCACTTTCTGTAACCTCGGGGATAGCATCCATGATCTCGGAAAGACGGTTCATGGAGTTAAGGCTGTCCGTCATCATGTAAACAACGTCGATGAAGAACATAAGTGGGCTATATACCATGTTCATATACGCTGTGAAGGTGAGGAGCATACCGTAGGTGAGAGAGCCCTTGATAACCATCCATCCGCCGGCACCGAGAATAACGATGTTGCCTATGTAAAGCAGGAAGTTTACGAGAGGGAACGCGGTGGAGTTGTAAACGGAGGCCTTCTTATCGGCAGCTGCAACGGCGCGGTTGCGCTTTGTGAAGCGCTCGCTTTCAGCCTCTTCCTTGGAGAAAGCCTTAACGACTCTGATACCGGTGAGCACGTCGCTGAGAAGGGAGTTCAGTGAACGGGAAGCGGAGAAGCGCTTTGCATGGTATTTTTCCATTTTGTCGAAGAGCTTTTTGATGAGGAAAGCAACTATCGGCACCGTGCAAAGAGCAAGGAGAGTGAGCTTCCAGTTCATGATGAACATAATGATAACGATACCGAGTATCTGGAAGCTGTTTACGAGGAAGTAGGGAATAGTGTCACAGAAGAAGCGGTAAATGTTGTTAGCATCGCGGTTGACCTGAGTCATAAGACCGCCCGTCTGTCTGTTTGTGAAATAGCTGATGGAGAGACGTTCAATGGATTTGAATATCTCCTTTTTCATATCGTAGGTAACACGCGCTGCGATAACGGATGTGATATAGTTGTTCATCATCGTCACGAGCATGGAAATAACGCGGGTGCCGAGGATGATACCGATAACCAAAAGGAGCTGACCTGCGAACTTACCGTCCTCCGAGAGGACCTCATCATAGTAAAATCCGCTGGAGATATAGGGGGAAAGCACGCCAAGGCTGCTGGTGAGAACAAGCGTCATAAGGATGAGCGCAAGCTGTACCTTATATCTGAAGAAGAATCCGGAGAATCTTTTAAGGATATGTACCTTGTCCATGCAGCGGGGGCAGATCTTTCTGTCGGGGTCCGCATAGCGCTTGCCACACTTGGGGCAGAAGAGCTCTTCCTTTTTGTCGCCACCGTGGAAGTGACCGCCATGACCCCAGGGACCTCCGGGTCCTCCGTGACCGTGACCGTGCTCGCTCTCGGACTTTTCGGGATCGCTTTCCTCTTCTTCGCCATCCTTGAAGATGGGATTGATCTCTTCAACGAGCTTATATGCCTCAGACTTGAAGGTGTTTGAAAGGTTTGCGATAAGGATGCTGTAGGGAAGAGAATCATCGGTTGCCTTCACTTCCGCAACGATACGTGCGGAAGAAAGCATTTCCTCCACCTCAAACCTTGAGAACATGGTAAGCGGATAGTAATCGTATGAAAGCTCCTCAAAACTTCTCTCGAGAGAGCGGCGCTTGAGCGAGGGCTTTGCTTCGGGAATGCCCGTCATGGATCCGCTTAAAAGGATGAGATCAGTGTCGGTGACAAAAATATAATTGTCGCTGGGCACGCAATCGCGGTTCAAGTCAGTTTTTGCAGCGATGGAAACGCTGTCATACGTGATGCCTTTGGAAAGCAACACGGACTTCACCGATTCGGGAATATCAAATAATTCTGTCATAGGTAAAGTCACCTCCCAAAAAGAATAATAATAAGACATTTTAATAACATCTTATTAAATTATACTTAACATATTAATCATAGTCAAGTTAATTAATTTAGAATTAAACTGTAATCGTTCATATCTTAGAAACAATTTGTGAAATGTGAATTTGCTTCGCCTTTCGGCCATTATTAATTGCAATGACGGCTGAACTGTGGTATAATGTAAGTTGGTGTAAAATCAATATCACTGAAGGAGAGCTGAAATGGA
>JAZMZX010000016.1:0-14859 GCA_045586225.1 Eubacteriales bacterium | reverse complement strand
GGGATAGAGTTTGCATTTAGTAAGTCAGAAGTAATTGAAATCTTCATAATGCAAACTCCGCTTTCGATGACGCGTCTACGTCGATTCTTTTAAGTTCGACGAAATCGAATCTTTTAAGTTCGACGAAGTCGAATCTTCCGCCTTGTGTTTTTCCCGCAAAAAGGATATAATAAAAGGTGATATCCGACGCGAGGGGGGAACTCTGTATGCATAACCTTGACACAAACGAAAAAAGAGCTTTTTCGAGGACTGTTCTTGTCACGGGCTTCGATTCCTTCGGCGGCGAGGGCGTGAACCCCTCCGAGACCGTTCTCTCCCTCCTTCCCGATGCGGTCGGCTCAGTTTCCGTTCACAAGGTGGTGCTTCCCACCTCATATAACCGCGCGCCCGAGGCGCTCCGCCGCGCCTTTGAGGACGTGGGTCCCTCCGCCGTTATTATGCTCGGTCAGGCGGGAGGCAGGCGCGGTGTCACACCGGAGCGCGTGGCCATAAACTGTATGGATGGCACCATACCCGATAACGACGGCGTTATAATGAAGGACACCCCCATTTCGGAGGGCGGCGAGGCCGCGTATTTTTCAACGCTCCCCATAAGAAGGATCACGGAGGCGGTGGCCGCCCTCGGCATCCCCTCATCCATATCAAACACGGCGGGCACCTTCGTGTGCAACCGCGTGATGTATGAAGCCCTCCGCCTCACAGGCGGCGACCCGCGCATCCCTGCGGGCTTCATACACATCCCATATCTCCCCGAGCAGACAGAGGGAAAGCCGGACGGCACCCCATCCCTCTCTCTCGAGAACGCGGCACTTGCCATCACAGCCGCGATCAAAGTAATTTTCGAAGAATCTCACGAGGCATAAGGTGAAAAACATCAAAAAGCTGACACTCCTCCACTCAAACGACCTGCATGGCGACTTTCTCCCCGAAGCGAAAAACGGGGAGCACGTTGGCGGCGTTTCCCTGCTTTCCGGATACGTCAAGGGCGTGCGCGAAAGCGAGAAAAACGTTATCTACGCCATTGCAGGCGATATGTTCCGCGGCTCCGTTATCGACGAGGAATACCGCGGCATCTCCACGGTGGAGATCATCAATATGCTGTCGCCCGACATCGTCACCGTGGGCAACCACGAGTTGGACTACGGCATTGCGCACCTGCTTTTCATTGAAAGGTGCGCCGAATTCCCCATAATCAACGCAAATCTCAGGATAAAGCCCAAGGGAAAGCGGCTTTTCCGCCCCGCCCGCGTCATCACCGTGGACGGCATGCGCATCCTCTTCATCGGCGTTATCACCGAGGAGGCAATGGCGCAAACGAAGCAGGACTCCCTCATCGGCCCCTTTATCGGTGTTTCCGATGCCGCCGCCGAGATCGGCGCCATTTGCGGCGAATACACCGACACCGACATCGACCTGACGGTACTGCTCACCCACATCGGCATCGAAGCCGACAAAAAGCTTGCCGCCTCCCTGGACCCCGCCTGGGGCGTGGACCTCATCATCGGCGGTCACTCCCACACGTTTATGGAGGCTCCCATCGTTGAAAACGGCATCGTTATTGCTCACGCCGGCACAGGCACCGACATTATCGGCCGCTTCGACGTGGAGATCGACACGGATAAGAACGCTCTCTCCTCCTTCACGTGGCAGTCGGTGTCTGTTTCCGACACCACCTCGGAGCGCGACCGCGCTCTTGAAGCCACCGTGAAAAAATACAAGGAAGCCACCGACAAAAAGTACGAGCGCATCATAACGCGCTTCGAAAGCACACTCACCCATCCGAAAAGAGGCGAGGAATCGGAGCTGGGCAATCTTTTTGCAGACGTTTTCCGCGAAAGCCTTGATCTGGACGTGATGATCCTGGGCTCGGGAAGCATCCGAAGCGACGTGCTCGGACCCGTTGTGGAATACGGCGGTCTCACCGAAGCCTTCCCCTTCGACGACGGCGTTTACCGCTTCCGCATCACGGGTGAAATGTTCCGCCGCATGATGAAATTCATGCTCCGCGAGGAAAAATTCACAGGCAGAGCCGAATTTTATCAGCTTTCACACGGAATGAAGCTGGTTTATTCCCGTTCCCTCGGAGATCTCACGGAGTTCTCCTATAACGGCGAGCCCATAAAGGACACCGACGAATTCACCGTCGGTATGCAGACCTACCACTTCACCAACATCGAAGCCTTTCTCGGCGTGACCCACGAGGAGGTGGCCGCTCTCTGCAGGCCCCGCGTCGTTGCCGTTTCCTGCATCGACGTGCTTGAGGACTATCTCTCCTGCCACACGGAGATCGAGCCCTCTGCCCTGGGACGCATTATAATTAACGACTGATATGAAGCCACATCTCTTAAACGATTATAAGATCAGGCACGCAGCGGCGCTCCCCCTCTCCGCCTGCACGGTAAATAAGCCCCGTCTTCTTCTGCGCGAGGGCATCGACCCTGACCGAGGCTCCGTGCTCCTTTTCCTTTTGCCCTATTACACAAGGGAGGGTGAGGGCGGAAACCTTTCAATGTACGCCGCAGGGCGCGACTATCACGGCATTTTCCGCTCTGTCTCGGAGAGGATGCTCTCCCTTTTCCGAAAGACGTGCCCCGAGGCCACCTTTGCCGCCTATGCGGACCACAGCCCCATCGATGAAAAGATAGCCGCCGCTATGGCGGGGCTGGGCATTATCGGATGCCACAGCCTTCTCATAAACTGTGACTATTCATCCTTCGTTTTCATCGGCGGCATCTATTCCGACATTCCCGCTTCCCGCTGGCCGGAGCTTGCCGACGGCATCTCGCTCCCCGACTCGCTGACGGTGAGCCACTGCTCAGGCTGCGGCGCCTGCCGCCGCGCCTGCCCTGTGGGCGCTGTCGGCTGCGGTGAGCCCGGCAGCACGGGCTTCGGCATCGACCCTGTCGCGTGCCTTTCCGCAGTTTCCCAGAAAAAGACCCTCACCGATGAGGAGGAAAGGCTTATCGCAGGCGCCCCCTTCCTTTGGGGCTGCGACGTTTGCCAGCTTGCCTGCCCGCACACCGCCGCCGCCATCAGAAGCGGCACCGTTTACACCCCCGTCCCCGAATTTCACGAAAACGTTATCCCCTCGCTCACCGAAGAGATACTCGATTCCCTCATCGAAAGCGGCGAGTTCGGGAGCCGCGCCTTTTCCTGGAGGGGCGAGGCCACCGTTCGACGAAACGTTAAGCTACATAACAAGAAAGAGACTTGACCTATGGTATACGACCGCATAATAAACACCGTTATCGAGGCAGGACTTGCCATCCTCTCAGCCAACGATATCGAATCCGACCTGCTCATAAAGGCAGGCGACGACAACTTCGCCACCGCCTGGGACATTGCGACCCAGCACCGCCTTATAAGCGAGCTTTCCGCCCTGGTTCCCGACGCGCTGTTTTTGGCCGAGGAGGAGGCAGACGAGGCTGACGCCGCATCTCACGCCTTCACCGACACCGTGCCCGAAAGCGGTCGCTGCTTCGTTATCGACCCCATCGACGGCACCACCAATTTCATGCACGGAATGTGCCATTCCGCCATTTCCGTTGCCCTTATCGAGAACGGCGTCACCGTTTTCGGATGCGTTTACAATCCCTGGCTGGGTGAATGCTTCCACGCCACCCTTGGCGGCGGCGCCTTCATCCGCCGAAAGTGCGGCTCCGCCTTCGCGGACGAGCCCATTTCCGTTTCCTCCCGTCATCTTGCCGACAGCCTCGTTGCCTTCGGCACCACCCCCTACGACAAAACTCACGCAGAGGCCACCTTCGGCCTCGTGTGCGACTTTTTCCGAATCTGCCGCGACGTGCGCCGCTGCGGCTCTGCCGCCCTGGACGTTTGCTACGTTGCCGCAGGCAGGTACGATGCATTCTTCGAGCTGACGCTCTCCCCCTGGGATTTTGCATCGGGCGCTCTCATCCTCCGCGAAGCGGGCGGTATCCTCACCGATATGAAGGGCTCCCCCATCGCCACCGCAGAAAAATCCTCGGTGCTTGCGGCAAATCCCGCGTGCCACACCGAGGCTCTCGCCCTTATCGCCGCTCACTGACGGCAAACACTTAACGCTTTTTAAAGGAGGTCCCGTATGCGCGCCATTTTCGCACCCGACGTAAGATCGGGCTTTTCGGCTCTTTCAGAAGAGGTCAGATCCGCCGTGGACGGCAAGCGCCGCGCGTGGGTCCTCATTCCCGATCAGATGGCTCTCACCACCGAGCGGGAGCTTTCCCTCTCCCTGCCGCCGTCCTTCCAGCTGTACTGCGACACCGTCAGCTTCTCACGTCTTTGCAACAATATCTTCCGCACCCTCGGCGGCCTTTCATATAATTACGCCGACAAGGGCGCCGAGATGCTCACCCTCTGGAGGGCAATGTCTTCCTGCCGCGACGGAATGCTCGTTTATGGCGACTCCCTTTCTGATGCCACGTCCGTTCCCGTTTTGATGGGCGCCATCACGGAGCTGAAGCAAAGCATGATCTCTCCCGAGCGCTTTATGTCAGCGGCGGCCGCCCTCTCTCTTGACCCCGATTCCTCCACCCTTGCAAAGAAGTATATCGACGTTGCAAACGTGTACGCCGCCTACGACGAGCTTCTTTCCGAAAACTACGACGACAGGATAGGCGACGTGACCACCGCCTCCCGCCTTCTTGCCGAGCACGACTTTTTCGAGGGCGGCAACCTTATCGTCTTCGCCTTCTCAAGCTTCACTCCCCAGCAGTATGCCATCCTCCGCGAGGCGGCAAGGCAGTGCGCGCAGGTGACCTTCATTTTCACCTGCCCCTCCGAGTTTGGAGGCGAGAGGAGCTGCGGCATCGAATACGACGGCATCGTCGACACTCTCCGCCGTCTCCGCGCAATTGCCGAAAAGGCAAGGGTGCCCTTCGAAACTGTTGCCATCCCCTCCGAAAGGCATGACGAAACGGCAGAGCTTGCCGACTCCCTCTGGGAGGGCTATGCCCCCGTTTCCGAGGATGCGCCCGAAAACGTGAAGGTTTTCGAATGCGCCTCCGTGAAGGACGAGGCGGAGCTTGCCGCCATCGAGATATCCGCCGCCATCAGAGGCGGCATGCGATACCGCGATATCGCCGTGGTCATGGGCTCGCCCGAGTCCTATGAGGGCGTTATCGACCGTATCTTCGACGAATACAGCATTCCTTACCATATGTCCCGCCGTGTTGCCATCGAATCCGTGCCCGCTGCGGCGGCGGTGCTTTCCGCGCTCCGCGTTGTCACGGGGGGCTGGCGCCGCGACGATATCATCACCTTTGCCCGCACGGGATTTGCCCACCTCGGTGACCCCGACGACGCCGACATTAGTCGGCTCGATGACGATGCCGTTGACGAGCTTGAGCTTTATCTTTCAACCTGGAATATCTCCGGCAAGCGCTTTTACGACCCTCTCGGCGGCGGCTGGAGCATGAATCCCGACGGCTACGTTTCCGAATGGACCGACGAGGGGCTCCGCATCCTCGATTCCGTGAACGCCTCCCGCCGCAGGCTCACTTCCCTTCTTATGCCTCTTTCGGAGGCATTCTCCGACACCACCTCCGCTGAGGAAAAAACGGCGGCGGTGACTTCCCTTGCGGATGCCTTCACCCGAAGTGGGGATTCCGACGGCACCGACGAGGAGGCACAGGTTGCCTCCATCCTGCGCCGCGCCCTTGCCGCCATTGCCATCGCCTCCCCCGAGGGCAAAATGAAGGCCGCCGACTACATGTGCTGTCTCGGTCTCGTGCTGGACACGCTGACCGTTGCCACCATCCCCTCCCTCTCCGACGAGGTGGACATCAGTGACCCTTTGCGCATGAGAGGCGCAGGATACCGCCTTGTGATAATGCTGGGCTGCAACGACGGAGTGCTCCCCGCCGATGGCAAAGATACCGGCTTCTTCTCCGACACGGACAAAACTCTCCTCGAAGGAGCAGGCGTCACCGTGGGTGCCTCCGGCTCCCGCACGGCTATGGAGCTTTATAATTTCAGCCGCGTTATCTCCTCCACATACGAAAAGCTTACTGTTTCATATATAACGACGAAAAACGGCGAGGCCCCCTTTGCCGTTGGCCGAATCCTTTCGCTTTTCCCGTCTCTTTCCCCCGTCCGCTACAGCGGAATACTCACGGAAAACGAGATATATTCCCGTCACGGCATCCGCACCCGCTTCACCAAGCTTGCGTCCCCCGCCCTTGCGGCAGCGGCAGCAGAGCTTTTGCGTGAGGACGAGGACGGCCGCCGCATCCTTTCGGGGCTCACTACCCCCATCTCACAGATACACGAGCGAATCAGCGACGGGGAGGCTCTCCGCCTTTTCGGCGGCGACATCCGCCTTTCCCAGTCGCGGCTTGAAAGCTTCGTGCTGTGCAAGTTCGGCTTCTTCTGCAAATACGTGCTTGCCCTTGCGGAGAAAAAGCGGGCTGCCCTCACCTATGCGGACGTGGGCACCTTCATTCACGCGGTGCTTGAACGTGTTTTCCGCGAAAAGGTTTATAAATGCGAGGAGGATGAGCTTCGCCGCCGCGTGGACGCTATCATTGCCGACTACGTGCGCCAGGTGCTCCCTCCCGAGGAGGCAAACAACGGTCGTCTCCACGGGCTTTTCCGCCGCCTGCGCCGCGGCGTTGCCGAATTTATGCGCTCATTCCGCGCGGAATTTGCCGAGAGCCTCTTCACCCCCGTGCTTTTTGAGGTGCCCATCGGCCTTCCCCCAAAGGAGGGCGACGTGTCGCTCCCTTCGATGAGGCTGCCTCTCGGCGACGGCACCTACGCCGTTATGCGCGGCATTGCCGACCGCATCGACACCTTCCGCGACGGAGAGGGCACCCTCTACCTTCGCGTTATCGACTATAAAACGGGCAAAAAGAGCTTCCGCCCCGAGGATATCTCCCGCGGCATAAATCTTCAGCTGCCCCTTTATATGTACACCGTTGCCGCCTCCGACGACCCCGCCCTCACCGAAAGGCTTGGCGGTGAGCCCGGAGACGTGCTGAAGCCCGCAGGCTTCCTGTACGTTGGCGTGCGCCCCTCCGACGGCAATGCCGTGGACGGAGAGGACTTCGCCTCCCGCGACGGAGACGAGGTGCGCCGCCTGCCCAAGAGCGGTCTTCTCCTCCGCGATGAAGCGGTGCTCCGCGCCATGGACCCTGCTCTCGCAGGGGAATACATCCCCGTGAGAATGAAAAAGGACGGCTCACTTTACGCCGATTCCCTGAAGACCGCCGTTACCGAGGAGGATTTCGACGTCCTTTACCGCACCATGACCGACACCGTTGCCAAAATCGGCGCCGAGATGCGGTCGGGTCTTGCCGACGCGGTGCCTATGAAGGACCCGAAGAGCTCCCCCTGCGACTACTGCGCAATGAAGGCGGTCTGCCGCAGATAACTCACCCAATAAAGAAATTCTTACCGAAAGGAGCATACCGAAATGCCTGAATGGACAAAGCCCCAGCTTGCCGCCATCACCACCGTGGGCACGGATATATTAGTCAGCGCCGCCGCCGGCTCCGGCAAGACCGCAGCCCTCACCGAGCGCATCATACGTCACGTTTCCGCAGGCGGTGAGCTTTCGCGTATGCTCATCGTCACCTTCTCGCGTGCCTCCGCCGCCGATATGAAGGCAAAGCTCGCAAAGGAGCTTCGCCGCCGCGCCGCCGAGGACCCACAGGACCGCGCCATCGCACGGGCGCTGGCGGAGCTTCCCGCAGCACGCATCGGCACCATCCACAGCTTCTGCTCCTCCCTTCTGCGCCGATATTACGGCGAGCTTTCCCTTCCCGCACGGGCCCGCATTGCGGACGATGCGGAGGCAAAGCTGATGAAGACGGAGTGTATGGACGAAACCCTCGACTATTTCTTCTCCCTTCCCCCTGCCGGCACCCACGACCCCGAAAACGATTTCGTTGCCCTGACGGATCATCTTTTGGGAGGCGAGGGCGACGAAGCCCTCTCCGCCACACTCCTCGCCCTTTACGAGAAGACCTCCTGCCTGCCCCGCAGATACGAGACCCTTACGGACTCCGCAGAGGAGCTTCGCGCCGCCGCGGGCGACGGCTCATTTCTAAAAACCGGCTGCGGAGACGCAGTGCGCCGCCGTATCGGCCGCGGACTCGCCCATTACACCGCCGTTTTCACTGCCGCCACGGAAGAGCTGGCCCTTCTGCCGCCCTACAACGTGAAGCACCTGCCCGCATACGATTATATCCTGCGGTTTCTGAAAAACGCCGCCCTTATCCTTGAGCGCGGCGACTATGGCGCCCTTTCGGAGGCTCTCGCCTCCTTCGCGCCGCCGAGTCTCGGCTCTGTCAGAGGCGAAAAGCCGCCGAGAGTCGGCTATTTCCAAAGCAAAAAAACGGAGCTCGGCGCCTTTATCAAGTCTGTGCGTGAGCACTACTTCGCCGTTTCCTCCGCCGACCTCGCCATCACTCTAAAGCGCACCGCCGCCGTTACCCTCGGTATCGTCCGCGTGCTTCGTGAGTTTGACGTGCGCTACAAAAACGAGAAGCGCCGACGCGGTGCCCTCGACTACGAGGACCTTGAGCACTACGCCCTCCGCCTCCTCTCCTCCCCCGAATCTGCCGCCGCCGTTTCCGCCGAATACGACGAGATCTACGTTGACGAATGTCAGGACGTGAACGAGGTGCAGAACTCGATCTTCGAAGCGCTCTCCCGTCACAACCGCTTTATGGTGGGCGACGTGAAGCAGTCCATTTACGCCTTCCGCGGCGCAGACCCCACCCTTTTCGACGGTATGCGCCAAAGCTTCGCCCCCGTGGACCCCTTCGACCCCGAAAGAGACCCCGTGTGCTCCCCCGAGGACGGCGCCTCCATCTTCATGAGCGATAATTTCCGCTGCGACGACTCCGTTATCCGCTTCACAAACACCGTTTGCGGCAGTATCATGCCCCACGGAAACGTGAGCTACACGGAAAACGATGACCTCCGCCACGGAAAGACCGAGCCCGACGGGGAAGGCTTCCCCGTTACGGTGATGCTCACCGCCACCGACGATTATTCCGACGACGATGACGTTGACAGCGACACTCTCGAGCCTGCCGCCATCGCAAACGAGATCGCGCGTCTGCTTCGGGAGGGAAAGACCCGCTCGGGCGACCCCATCCGCCCCGGCGACGTGGCCGTTCTCATCCGCGCCAAGTCGGGGGGAAAGGCCGAGCGCATCGAGGACGCCTGCCGAAGGCTCTCTATCCCCGTTTCAAACGACACCACCCCCAATTTCTTTGAATGTCCCGAGGTGCTGCTGGTGCTGTGCCTGCTGCACACCGTGAATAATCCCCTCCGCGACGTTTATCTTGCGGGAGCTCTCCGCTCCCCCGTTTTCGGCTTCACCTTAAGCGAGCTTATCGCCGTTTCTGAGCCATCGCCTGCCCTGCCTCTCTACCGCTCTCTCCGCGAGTACGCGGAAAGAGACGACGCACCCTCGCCCGCCCTGCGGGAAAAGTGCGCCGCCACTCTTGCCACCATCCGCCGCTGGCGCGATGAGGCGAGATGCGCCTCCGCCGCCGACGTTATCGCGGCTCTCTATAAGGAAACGGGCATCGAGGCCCTCCTTTGGGCAGACGTGAACCGCTCCTCGGGCACCGTGCCCCCCCAGGTGAGAGCCGAAAATCTCACCGCACTTTACGAATACGCCCGTTCATACGAAAAGAATTCCCTTCACGGGCTCCATCGCTTCCTTGATTACGTTAGCTCCATTATCGACCGCGGAGTGACCTCCATTGGCGAGGCCCCTGCCAAGGGCTCCGATTCCGTCCGCATTATGACGGCACACCAGTCAAAGGGACTTGAATTCCCCGTGGTCATTCTTGCCTACTGCGGCTCCAAGCGAAACGTTGAAGACACAAAATCCCACCTGATATATTCGCCCGCCGCAGGCCTTGCCTCAAAGCTCCGCGCCGACGACGAGGGCGAGAGCCCCATAATGCTGGACACGCTCCCCCGACGTGCCGTGAGCGACGCCGTTGCCGAATCTCTTGCCGCTGAGGAAATGCGCATACTCTACGTTGCCTTAACGAGAGCAAGGGAGCGCCTTATAGTGTCGGCAAAATGCCGCGATGCGGAAAAGTTTGTTTCATCCCGCCGCGAGGGCGCCGACTTCTTCGATGCCCACGCCGTTTATTCCGAGCTCACCTATGCGGGCTGGATGGTCTCCTCCGTTTTCGCCGCCGAAAGAGCCGGTGTGGACGTGAGCTCCTTCTGCCGCATCGTCACCGCAGGCCCCGAGCCTGCCGTTATCCTTGGAGAAAAGGAGGAGGCAGAGAATGCCTCATCCGCTCCCGAAAGAGAAGAGATCGAGCAGTATAAGGAGCGGCTCCGCCGCCGCATAAGCTACGTGTACCCCTATGCAGCCCTCGGCAGGCTTCCTGCGAAGCTTGCTGTTTCGAATCTTTATCCCACTGTCCTTGACGAGGACGCAACGCCTCTTGAATCCGAAGGGCCCGCCGCACCGGTCTCCCCCGAGGCGGAGGCCGCCGCCAAGGCAGGCACCGCCACCCACCTTTATATGCAGTTCTGCGATTTTGCCCTTGCCGAGGCAGAGGGCGCCCGAAAGGAGGCAGACCGCATGGTGGCCTCGGGCTTTATGCGCCCCGAGGACGCCGCCCTCATCCGCTTCGACGAGGTGGAGGCCTTCCTCCGCTCCCGTGTGTACGGCGAAATGAAGCGCGCACGCCGCATCTGGCGCGAGCGCAGATTCAATATCCGCCTGCCCGCCGCCGACTTCACCCTCGACCCCGAAAGCAAGGAGCTTTACGAGGGCGAGGAGCTCCTTGTGCAGGGCGTTATGGACTGCTTTTTCGAAAACGAATCGGGTGAGCTGATCCTTTTAGACTATAAAACGGACAGGCTCTCCCCCTACGAGCTCTCCCACCGCGATGCCGCCGAAAAGAAGCTCCGCCAGCGCCACGGCCGTCAGCTTTCCTATTATTCCGCTGCTCTTTCGGCAATGTTCGGCCGCGCGCCCACCCACGTTTATATCTACTCCCTCCCCCTTGGCGACACGGTGGAGGTCACACCCTGACAAAAGCGAAAGGATACCACCCCGATGATAGCAACGAAAAACCGCCAAAGTGAAGAAAAGCTTCGGGAAATGGTGTCCCTTGCCTTTCCGGAACGCCGCCTTGCCTCCTCCGAGGAGCTGACAGACGGCCTCTGCAACGCCATTTACAAGATCACCCTCGACAGCGGCGACACAGTTATCCTGAAGATCGCCGCCGAGGGAAGGCGCGGACTTTTACATAATGAGCCCTGCCTGATGAAAACCGAGGTGGAAGCCCTTCGCATCGCCGCCGATTTCGGCTGCGCACCCGTGCCCCGCGTGCTTTTCCACAGCACCGACACGTCCATATGCGGCGGCGAATTCTTCTTCATGGAGTTTGCCCCCGGCGCCACTCTCGGAAAGGAAAGACCAAAGCTCGGAAAGGACGAAATGCGCGCCTACGTGAGAAAAACGGGCGCGCTTGTGAAGGATATCTCCGCCGTCACAGGCTCCCGCTTCGGCATTATCGGCTGTGAGCATTCCTTCGACAGCCAGCACGGGCTCCTTCTCTGGATGCTTGGTAACGTCATCGGCGATGCTGAGGAAAAGTCCGTGGACCTTGGCGTGCCCTACGGGGAGATACTTTCCCGCCTTGCCGCCGAAAAGCCCCTTTTCGACGAGGTAAACGTGCCGCGGCTGGTGCACTACGACATCTGGGAAAATAATCTTATGGTGAAGGACGGGGAGATAGTGTCCGTCCTCGATTGGGAGCGCGCCCTTTTCGGCGACCCCTTGATGGAGGACCGCTTCCGCCGCTACAGCCGCAACCCCCTCTTTTACGAGGGCTTCGGCATAGAAACCCCCACCGAAAGCCAATACCGCCGCATGCTTTGGTACGATATCCTCATCTTCTCAACGATGATGACGGAGGTGTACTACCGCATGTATGAAACGGAAGATCAGTATCACTGGGCGAAAAAGCTCTTCGCCGAAAGCTGGCGCGAGCTTTTCCCCAACGCTTAACCGAGGTCAGCGTGAAAGTGTCGTAACACTATGCGTAACCTCGCTGTTTCACGCCTAAAATCCTCGCAAAACGGGACCCAAACCGTTTTGCCGCATAAATGCGGTGCCGAGGATCTCGATATATTTGTGCCGCCAATGACGGCGGAAAGGAATATAATATGCAAACTAATGTTTACATCCGCCCTGCGGCGGCAAAGGACGGCGAAAGGATAGCGGAGCTTCTCCTCTACATCGCCTCCTATCATTCAAGCCGCCGCCCCGACATTTATAACGAGGGCGCCGCCGCAAAGTACACCGCCGACGACGTCCGCGCCATCATTGCCGACGAAAATAACCGCGTGCTTGCCGCCACCGTGGACGGCGAGCTTGTGGGATACACCATCTCAAAGGTGAAGACAGTATCGGGAAACACCCTGCTCCGCCGCCGAAGGATATACTATATCGACGATTTCTGCGTTGACCCCCGCTGTCAGCGCCTCGGAATCGGCAAAGCTCTCTTTGCCGCCGCAAAAGAAAACGCACGCGAGCTTTCCTGCAATATGCTTGAGCTGAACGTGTGGGAGTGCAATCCCGAGGCCATCGCGTTTTACAAGGCCTGCGGCATGAAGACCCAGCGCCGCCAGATGGAAATGACTCTGTAACAAAAGCGCAACCGTATCGGTTGCGCTTTTTTGCGTTTTCTTATTCGCGCAGTCTCTTTCAGCACCTTGTGGGTGCAGCGATGCGGCCATGCTTTTCAACAATTTTCCGTGCTATTTATTTACAATTCTCATAATATGTGATATCATATAAGTGATAAATGTACTTTTGGCAAGTATGCAGACAATTTTCTGCTCCTAACATGACTACGGAGGAACCTTATGAGAAGAACAAAACTCACAGTCCTTATTCTTTCCATATCGATCGCTTTAAGCCTTTTGATGCTTGTGGCATGTGACGGAGAATCGCCGGACACCGACACGGGCACACCCACCGACACCAAGCTTTTCACCGAAAGTGAAGGCGAAACAAAAACAGAAACAGAAATAGAAACAGAGACGGAAACGGAAACAGAGACGGAAACGGAAACGGAAACAGAGACGGAGACGGAAACGGAAACGGAAACGGAAACAGAAACGGAGACGGAAACGGAAACAGAAACGGAAGCCGAGTATGAGGAACACGTTCACGAGTTTAGCGGCTGGATGATTCTACAGGAACGCACCTGCTACGTGAACGGCATCCGCGAAAGACGCTGCGACTGTGGCGAGACCGAGATCGAAATAGACGAGACCTACGGTCACACCGAAAAAATCATTGAAGCCATCAAGGCCACCTGCACCGAGCCCGGCCTCACAGAGGGTGAAGAATGCTCAGTTTGCGGCGAGGTGTTGAAAGCACAGAAAGAGATCCCCACGGTGCCTCACTCCTACGACGGCGACAGCGACAGCAAATGCAATGCCTGCGGCGAGGAAAGAGACGTTTCCTGTAAGCATAAGAACACTGTAACGACCGAGGGCTATGACGCAACCTGCACTGAAATAGGCCTCTCGGACGGAGAAATATGTAAGGATTGCGGCGAGATACTGAAAAAACAGGAATTTATCCATCAACTAGGTCACCAAGATGAAGTTGTCAAGGGCTTTGACCCCACCTGCACCGAGCCCGGCTTAACCGATAGTATCAGATGCGTCCGATGCAGCAGGGTGTTCGATGAGCATAGGACCATACCGCCCTATCACGAATCTCCGACGATCTTTCGCGCTGACTCCAAGCATCACTGGAGCGAATGCGACAAATGCGGCGCGGTAAGCGAAAAGGAAGAGCACGTCATCGTTGAGTACGGCATGTGCTCCGTTTGCGATGCTTTACCCGGAACGACCCCCGGAATAGTTTACGCTCTCGGAACGGTAATCGGATACTACGGTATTGAAAAGGACGTTATCATCGCTGACACCTACTACGAATCTCCCGTAAAACATATAAAGGAGGGCACGTTCCTCAACAATAAGTATATAACGTCCATATTCATCCCCGACAGCGTTCTTCATATAGAAATGAGTGTATTTGAATATTGCGACGCCCTTGAATGTGTGGTTATAGGAAACGGAGTGAAGAATTTCGATTATACCTTCCAGGAGTGCCCCTCTCTTAAGGAGGTTATCATCGGCGACAGCGTTGAATATATAGGACCGAAAGCATTTTTCGGTTGTAAGGCTCTTTCAAGCGTAACTGTCGGAAAGAGCGTTGAGACCATTGGCTTCGATGCTTTCTTTTACTGCACGTCTCTCAAGAGCATCAGCTTACCTGACGGCTTGAAAACCATCTATGGCACCGCATTCTTCAGCTGCTCTTCTCTTGAAAGCATAGACCTGCCTAACACTCTGACCTGGATCGGAAGCGATGCCTTCGGCTACTGCAAAAATCTTAAATCCATCAACTATAACGGAACTGTAGCCCAATGGAACGCCATTGATAAGAAGGAAGGCTGGGACGACGACTCTGACAACTATACCGTTTACTGCACCGACGGAACCATAGAAAAGTAATCAACTTAGAATATCATTTCCCAAAAAAAGAAGGAGCCTTTTGCTCCTTCTTTTATTTATTCACTTTTGCTCCAACCCCGAGACCACCTTTGTGCCCCAGCGGGTGGCCTGCCCCTCAAACCAAATGGAATCGTATGGCGGCAGCCGCCTTTTCGGATCGCGCTTTTTCACGAGCCTGCGGTAATGATATCGCAAAAATGAGGGGATGCATATAATAAACGGCGTCAGCGGGCCCCAAAGGCAATTCTGCAGGGCGTGGCCGTGCTCGTGATTGCGTATGTGGTCCGAGGGGCGCCTGTTTACGACGAAGAAAAGCCCCAGCTCACAGCC
>JAZMZX010000015.1:0-3253 GCA_045586225.1 Eubacteriales bacterium | reverse complement strand
GGCGAGGCGGACAGCGAATAACCGAACAAAAAAAGAGCACCGCAGGGTGCTCTTTTTTATCGGTGCCGTCATTCTGATAAAAAATCCCCCTCCGACAGATCGGAGGGGGATCCTTTATGCTTTATTGTGAAGCCGAATCCGGATTATTATTCAACGCCCCAGAATTCGATCTCAGCAACGTTACCGTAGCCTTCGGTAGGTCCAACGTAACGAACATACTTGTACGCGGTGTCGGTGTTTTCAACAGCGATGGTAACAAAGTCGTTAGCGGTGGGAGCCTCGGTAATAGTACCAACAACAACCCAAGTAGTACCGTCTTCAGAAGCTTCGAAGGTACCGTTGTTCATACGGCCCGCCTGGTCGGAACGAGGGCAGTAACGGATGTGAGTGAGCTTGATGCCGTCCTCGAAGTATGCGCCAACGTAAGAGGTTGCGAAGGTGCCGTCACCGGGGATACCGGGGAGAACTTCGGGAATGTTATCAGCGGTTTCTTCCTTTTCGTCGCAATCGTAGAAGGTGGTGATATCCATGTCGAATGCCATGGTAGCGATAGTACCGGTAGCATTGCTCCATGTACCCTTACCGTCGTGGATTACGTTTTCGGGAGCTACAGGATAGAACTTACCGTTTTCAACGGGAGCACCGTAGTTGCAGGAACCGATGGACGGAGGAATGATCTCGCCGTCATAAGGATAGTACTGGTTTACAAAATCAGGGTTGAAGATGGACATCTTCTGAGCGCCTGCGATGTAAACATCAACGGTCTCGGTCTGGAGAGTGATACCGATGGAGTTCCACTCGCCAACGGTGAGAGAATTGTTGATCTTGAATGCAGCAGAGGTCTTAACGCCATCCTTTACCTGATAGCAGTCTGCCTGAGTGTTGCCGTTTTCAGCAAGGGAGAGAACCATGTAGTTGTTTTCGTCCTGGATGCAGAAGTAAACGTTTACAACAGCATTTTCGTCAGCCGGGAATACCTTGAGAGAGAACTGATAGTAGTTCCAGTTGGTAGCGCCGGTGTATGCGAAGGAGCCTGTGCCGTCGCCGGTGAAAGCGATAACGTGGTTTCTGTCTTCAGCAGCGTCTTCTTCGGTGTATTCTTCGCCGGGATCGTCAACGATAGCGAAGTCAGCAGCATCCTTATCCCATGTGCCGCCTACAGATACTGCGTAGGTGAATTCGGGAAGAGCTCCGCCTTCAAGGTCGTTTTCGAGAAGGAGATACTTGTCGGACTGTCTGGAGAGAACCTTGAGGTTATCGAAGTAAACAGTGCCGGTCTCAGTACCGATACCGATCATACCGCCGAGCTTAGCGTCGGGATTGGGATAGTACTCGTCGTCGCCTTCGTCTTCGTTTCCGCCTTCGTCTTCGGTCTCGCCGCCGACAGGGTCTGTTTCGGTGCCGTCTGCATTGCCTGTACCCTCACCTGTGCCAACGGGAGGCATGCTGCCGCCATCGTCACAAGCAACGAATACGAGGAGCATTGCGAGAGCAAGCATCATTGCTAAGAGCTTTTTCATAAAAATTCCTCCGTATTTCGAATTACTTGAATTCGTTGTTAAACTATTATAACAATATACGAGTCTCTTGTCAATCAAAAAAGCAATTTTGCACAATTTTCTTTTCCGAATTGTGAACGTATTTATGTTTTGTTTCGATTTGTGAACTTTTTCTTTTGTGTAAACGGGTGCGCTTCCCTGCCCTTTAAAAGAAAAAGCGCAGGTGTGCTTCCCTGCGCTTTTTTGACATATTGAGTTAGTCCCGGTGTGCCTGCCCGTTCAGTCAAGGTCGCGGGTGAGCATGAGAGCGATGGCGCAGAATGCACCGATGATGATGGCGCCGTAAAGGAACGGAACGCTTCCGGAGCCCACGCCAGCCGCAAATGCGGCAACAACGACGATAATGAGAAGAGCCGAGGAAACACGGAGAGTGCGCTTCGTTTCTTCGCTGGTGAGCCAAAGGATAAACTGCGCAAAAAGAACGAGCCATGCGGGCACTCTCTTTTCGCATCTTCTTTCGTATACGTAATTTCTGTTCATTCCGATTGTATTATTCATAAGTCGAACCTCCGACGTGATTTTGTCTGTTTTGGTTTGCTGTGACCATATTATATCACCGTTTTTGGTAATTGTCAAGCCGTTTTTGATAATATTTTCGGAATTATTTTTCCGTTTTGTATTTACAACCGCAAAATTCCGTGATACAATATGATCATAGAATGAAAGAAAAGGTGTATTTTTTTGTGAATACTTGGCTTCAAAGAATAAAAGAAAAAAAGCGCGCCATGGGCATGACCAACGAGGAGCTCTCCGAAAAGACGGGCATTCCCCAAGGCACTCTCAATAAAATATTAACGGGCGTTTCGGACGACCCGAAGCTCTCCACCCTCACCGCCCTTGCCCGCGTGTTTGACGTTTCCATCGACTACATCGTTTACGGCGACGGCGAGGCTCTCCATTTATCAAAAACCGAGGAGGAGCTCATCAGGAGCTACCGCGCCCTCGACAAAACAGGCCGTGAGCTTGTTTCCCTCGTTGTCTCCAAGGAGGCCGAGCGCTTTGCTCCCGCAGAGGAGGAGGCTCCCGCCGCATCCTCCCGCGTGCTCTCCCCCGGCAGGTTCAAGTTCACCTCCGAGGCATCCGCCCCTGCGGCAGACTCACGCTTCCGCCTGCCTCTTTACGACCTTCCCGTTTCCGCAGGCCGCGGCTCCCTGCTTGACGGCACCGGCGCCGAATACATCACCCTCACCTCCGGCGGCACCACCCTTGATGCTGACTTCGCTCTCCGAGTCAGCGGCAACAGCATGGAGCCCCGATATCTTGACGGCGACATTATCCTCGTGCACGAGCAGCCCGACGTGGGCATCGGCGAGCTTGGCATCTTCGTCTGCTCCGACGGCGTCACCTCCGAGGGCTATTTCAAGCGCTTCGGTGGCGACAGGCTCATTTCCATCAATCCCGAATACGACGATATTTATCTCGACGGCTTCAAGTCCGTGATCTGCCGCGGCAAGGTCATCGGCAGGCTTCCGAGAAAGTGACGTTTTTTTCATAACGTTCCTCCAAAGCAAAACCACCGCCCGATGGCGGTGGTTTTTCTTTTATATGTTAGGTCGTTTTATTCTGTTTCTTCGCCAACACTCATAACTATTGAGCCTGTGTAGCCGCAGGCAGTGCATTTGCCTAAGGTTTGACTGTAGTATGCGTTGTGTGTTTCGGTGAACGTATAATCACACACTGAACAATATCCCGTG
>JAZMZX010000014.1:0-13645 GCA_045586225.1 Eubacteriales bacterium | reverse complement strand
GGGAAAGCAGACACACTACACAGCACGTGAAGGTGAGTAGCATGGCATTTCGCCAGCCGAATATTTATGTGTGTCGAATGCTCTTTCAAGCACAAATGAGTATGAATCAATGCCGAATATATATGTTATAATTTCCATATTTTTATTGTATCAGGAATCATTATGGTTGTCAATTCTTTTTCTGATATCTGTTATTTTTCACGCCTCCCCATCACGGCAACAAAAAATCCGCTCGGGAGAGCGGATTTTTTGTTATGAAGCTTACGCTTTTTTGATCTTGAAATAGGTGTGGTACGGGAAGCCGTGAGCCTTGTACATGGGCATAAAGTCGTAGCCTGCGCCAACGATGCAGTAGGAGCCTGCTTCGTCGTTTGCGGAGAGTCTGAAAACGCCGCCGTTAAGGTCCTCGGGAAGCGTCAGCGTGAGGAATTCACGTTTCGCATTCTTGGTTACCATAACGAAGGGACCGTACATAAGCGCCGCGAGAGGCTCGCCGTCGAGAGTGTCGGGAGTGTACTCAAGGGTCACGAGATATTCGAAGTTCACCTTAACAGTCTCAGAGGTGCCGCCCTTGTGGCTTGCCTTCATATAGTCGGTGCCTTCAACGGGAGCAGTCTCCACGCCCTCAAAGGAGGTGTTGGTGCGCTCGGGGAGACGGAAGTAGACCTCGTAGTCGCCCTCGCCCGCAAGGGTGATCTTTGTGTCGGGACGGGGGAACTTGCTGTCAAGCTTGATCTCGATTCCAAGCTCGGGGAGAGAAAGCTCGGAGGGGATATAGAGGTTCACGTAAACTCTCGTTTTTCCGTCCTCGGTCTTGATGAAGTATGCCGCATCCTGATACTTGACGTGGTTTTCCATACCGGTGCCGTGGCAGCAGGTGAAGCTGTGGAAGTCGTCGGAGTAGTCCTTTCTCGCGCCGGGACCGATGGGGAGCATGTAGGTAACGCCGTTGTGCATATGATAGCCGGAACGGGGATTCTGGGAAGCCAGGATCTGGTTGATGAGCGCGCGCTCATAATAGTGCATATAGCTTGCGTCGTCGGGATTGTAAGCATAAAGCTCACGCGCCAGCTTCAGCATATTGTATGCAGCGCAGGTCTCGCAGTTGCGGTCGTGCTCAATGTTCACAGCAAGAGCGTCGGGCTCGCGGAAGGTCTCGCCTCTGCCAACGCCGCCGATGGCGTACATATGATGCGCCGTTACGATGCGGAAGAAGTGGTCTGCGATATCGAAATAGTACTTGTCGCCCGTTGCCTTATATTCAACGGCAGCGCCGATGATCTGCGGAATATGCTGGTTTGCGTGGAGGCGCTGGATGGTGTCCTCGCCCTCAGCAAGGCCGGGGAAGATGTTTTCGTTATCAAACATCTTTGCGGCTGCAAGATATTTTTCGTTTTTGGTGATGTTATAAAGCGCAGCGAGAGATTCGTTCATTCCGCCGTATTCGCCTGCGATGTACATGCTCCACATCTTCTTGCGGTGCTCGGGGGTGAGAACGGAAAGTCTGCCGTATACCCAGTCGCCGATGCCGCATGCAACTGCAAGAGCCGTTTCGTTATCGGTGCGGGTGTAGCACTCGATAAGACCTGCTATGATCTTATGGAGAGTGTAGTAAGGCGCCCAGATCCTTGCGTAAGGCGTGAACTGCTCAAGAAGAGCAAACTGGTCGGGAGAATAGGCGCTGATAAAGCCTTCGCCCCACGTGGAGGGGTCGCGGCTCCATTTTTCCTGCTTGCAGTCGGTGGGAGTGCAGGCGGTGACGAATTCGGAGGGAACGCCTTTGCTCATAAGCTGAAGAGAGCGAAGCTCCTCAACTATATACGCGATCTTATCCTTGAAATATTCATCCTGAGTGGAGGAATATGCAAGGGCGAGAGCGGAAAGAAAATGTCCGAGAGAGTGGCCGCGGAGAAGGCCTCTGGGCTCGTCCCATCCGCCGGGATGGTCTGCTCCCTTGGTGTCTACGCCAAACGCCTGACGGAAGGTGTAAAGCATCATATCCGCAGGAAGGATGCGCAGATATTCAAGAGTGCGCGCTCTGTTTTCGGTGTATGCCGATTCTTTCAGCAAAGCTTTGTCAAGGGGTGAATAAAAACCTTTTTGCGTCATAGGGAGTGCTCCTTACAAGATAATAACGGTTTATATCGTTTATGTTTTCAGTATATCACAAAAAACAGTTTCGCGGTTAACATAAACGAAAATTTACCGATTTCTAAACGAAAAATATTAATAAAAATGCTATTGACAAAAGACACTAAATATAGTATGATATTATGGCTCTCTGCGAGAGAGTAAGATGCCCCATTAGCTCAGCCGGTAGAGCACTTGACTTTTAATCAAGGTGTCCGGAGTTCGATTCTCCGATGGAGCAACCGAGAAAGCACTTGCGTCAGCAAGTGCTTTCTTATTTTCACACGGAGGCTATATATGAAACGCACGCCCATAAAAGCCAATGCTGCCGGGTTTCCCGCACCCCTTCGCCCCTTCCTTTCGGACGCACCCCTTTTCGACAGCAGCTGCTCCCGCGAGGCAAGGGTCATATTCATCGACCGCGACGGCGGATATTATCTCAAATCGTCCCCTGCGGGCACCCTCAGAAAGGAAGCGGAGCTCACCGCCTATTTTCACAAAAAGGGGCTTGCGGCAGAGGTGCTTTTTTACATAAGCGACTCCTGCGACTATCTTCTCACACGCGCTGTCCCCGGGGAGGACGGAGTTTACCCGCCCTATCTCGACGCTCCCGAAAGGCTCACGGATGTTTTTGCGGAAGCGCTCCGCGCCCTTCACGAGGAAAGCTTTGAGGACTGCCCCGTGCCCGACAGAATGAAGGATTACCTTGCCTTCGCAGAGGCCACACGCAAGGCGGGCGGCGGCGACGTTCATCTTTTCAAGGGCGACTTCCCCATATCAAGGGAGCTTAACTTTGCCACCGCGGACGAAGCCTGGCAAACGCTCACAAGCAACGCCCGCTATCTCCGGGCAGACACCCTCATCCACGGCGACTATTGCCTCCCCAACATTATGCTTTCCGATTTTCGCTTCAGCGGATTCATCGACCTGGGAAACGGCGGAGTCGGCGACCGCCACGTGGACCTTTTGTGGGGAATATGGACGCTCATTTACAATCTCAAAACGGACAAATTCACCGAGCGCTTTATGGATGCCTATGGCAGAGACCGCATAGACCGCGAGGCTCTGCGCACCGTTGCTGCGGCTGAGGTGTTCGGCTGAGGGAATTTTTCCGAAGCCCCAAATCCAGGTTGATTTATATAAGAAAATAAGCTATACTGTTAGTACAGTAAATAAAAATTGAGGTCGGATTTATGAAAAAGAGCTTCACTTCGATCCTGGCGGCGCTTCTGCTCGCAGCAACGGCGGCATCCTCTGTCGTCATCTCTGCAGCCGAGGAGCCTGCCGAGCATTCCCCTGCCCTTTATTACGATTTTGAGACCGTCACCGACGGCACCGTAAAGGATGCGGCAGGCACCAACGATGCCACTCTCCGCGGCAACGCAAAAACGAAACCTGACGATAAAAAGGGCTCAAACGTGCTCTATCTCGACGGAAACAGCTCCTATCTTGAGCTTCCCACGGGCTACTTCGACGGAAAGACCAAATTCACCCTTTCCCTTGACGTTTGCTCCCAGATGAACAGCGAAAACTTCTTCACCGTTGCTATCGGCAGGAGCGACCAGCAGTATCTCTTCCTCCGCACACGTGCCTCCGAGGCGCGCTATGCTATCACGAAGACCTCCTGGACTGCCGAATACGACGTTCTCGCAAGCGGCGAGTTCAAAAACGTGTGGACCAACATCACCCTCGTTATGAACGGCAAGAAGATGGAGCTCTATATCGACGGCGAATGTGCCGACACCCAGACGAATCTCGGTGCCACCCTCGCCGATTTCGGCTCCGACATCCGCGCCTACATAGGAAAATCCTTCTACGGCGGCGACGGCTACTTCAAGGGCTACGTTGACAACGTGAAGGTATACGACGTTGCAATGACTGACGTTGAGGTGGCGAAGATGCTGGGCGTTTCCGTGCTCCCCTTCCGCTCCGTTATCGTTGACGACGAATCCCTCGTAACGTGGAAGGCCGACAAGGAAACGAAGACCCTCACCGTTTACACCGCTAAGAGCGCAGGGGCAAACACTGAATCTGCCACCGTGCTTTTCAGAACTCAGTCCAACACCGAGCTTAAGGACGGTGCCTCCGTCACCGTGAAGTACGGCACTCCCGCCACCGCCACCTTTGTTGTGGACGGCGCCGCTGAGGAGACCTGGACCGTGAACGCCGTCCTGTGCGGCAACCCCGTTCTGGGCGGTCAGTACGCCGACCCCGACATCGACGTTTTCGGCGACACTTATTATCTTTACACCACCTCCGACGGCTACGCAGGCTGGTCGGGCACGAAATTCCGCGTTTTCTCCTCCAAGAATCTGGTTGACTGGACGGATGAGGGCGTTATCCTTGACGTTGCCAGCAGCCGCGTGAAATGGGCTGTGGGCAATGCATGGGCTCCCTCCATCGAGGAAAAGGACGGCAAGTATTACTTCTACTTCTGCGCAAAGGACAAAGCAGGCGATTCCCACATCGGCGTTGCCGTTGCGGATTCACCGGTCGGCCCCTTCAGGGCTATGGATGAGCCTCTTATGACTGTTGCCATCTGCAAGCAGTACGGCGTTTCCATGGGTCAGGCTATCGACCCCTCCATCTTCACAGATGACGACGGAAGCTCCTACATGCTCTTCGGCAACGGCGCCGCCGCCATCGTCAAGCTCAACGACGATATGGTAAGCTGCGACCTTTCCACTCTCAAAAACTATAGCGGCGTGACCGATTTCCGCGAGGCTATCACCGTCACCAAGCGCGACGGCAAGTATCACTTCACATGGTCCTGCGACGACACGGGCAGCCCCAACTACCACGTTAACTACGGTACGTCAAACAGCATCTACGGTCCTATACAGAACCGCGGTCCCATCCTTGAAAAGGACCCCTCCCTCGATATTCTGGGCACGGGACATCACTCCATTCTTCAGATACCCGGCGAGGATGAATACTACATCGCTTACCACCGCTTCTACACACCGCTCGGCACCTTCACCGACGGTACCGGTCACCACAGACAGACCTGCATCGACAAGCTGACCTTCGATGAAAGAGGCATCATGGAGGACGTTATCCCCACCCTTGAGGGCGTTGAGCCCCGCTATCTCTCCGCAGAAGGCGAGGATGGAGATGAAACCGAGGATACAGCCGACACCGAAACCGCCGCCCCCGAAACGGACGACACTCCCGCCACCACCGCTCCCGTCACCGACGGAGACAGCGAGGGCTCGGGATGCGGCGCCGCCACTGCTGCGGCAGCTGTCATCGTAACGCTCACCGCCACCCTCGGCTGTGCCATCGTTAAGAAAAAATAAACGCGAAACTCCTTTGCTTAGGCGAAGGAGTTTTCTTTTTTCAAAAATTCACAAATTCTCATAAATGCTATTGACAATCATTTGATAGTTTGCTATAATCAAATCATAGCATTCCAGCGTTTGCCGAAAGAGGTGCCTTATGAACCGAAAAATCACAGCTTGGAAGATCATATTAGCCGTATTTATACTCGTATTAGTAGACCAGGGAGCCAAAGTATTGGTCGAATCGTTCAGTGAGTTCGATAACGAGGATTTGATGCAGGTTGCAAACACTGTTCATTTACATCCAAGGATCAATTACGAAACACCTGAAGAATGCGCCGAATTGGCTGAAAGGACCGGTATCGATGCGGCAATATGGCAATGGCTGATAGCTTTACGAAAGCTCCTGCTCGGGGCATCGCTTATTGTGTTTATCTTTGCAATCGACAAGCTCAAAGAGATCGCAGCACTAAACCGTCGAAAGGCATTAACTAACGTGCTGCTTATACTGTTGGGTGCGGTCACGGTTGCCGGATGTATAGACACGGCTCTTTGGGGCGGCACCCGCGATTTTCTCTGCATATCTTTCATGTTTGAGGCCGCTTCGGGCAGGCAGATGATAGGTCACCTGGCATCTGATATCAAGGACATATATCTTGACATTTCCTTTGTCCTGTTTATTTACTACGTAATCCGTTCCATAAACGACATTTACGCTGTCGTCAAGGATAAAGAAGCATTCGCCGCTTTCAAGCTCGCCTTTAAGGAAAGGATAAAGAGCAGATCTGATGCAAAAAAGCGAAAGGAAAGGAGCGAAGACTCTGTATGATAAACGCAGACACACAAAACAAATCCCACCTGAAAAGCATCGGCGAGCTTATAACGAACGTGATATCGGATGTAATATTGATTCCGCAGGTGATCTATTATTTTACCGACCGCATTCTGACTGAGTATTATTCAAGCATGCCAATGTATGTGAAAATGTACACCTATGTGTACATTTTCGGAATCCTTCTTTTCGTTTTTCTGGGTCTTAGAACAGTATTCAAATACAGCAGTCTTTTACGCGAGCGCTACACAGAAGCCCGATCCGACGATTCCTTTAAGCCCGGCTTCCCCTTCGCAGCAAGGCAAAAGCCGCTTTGGCTTGCTATCGGATGTGCATCATTAATATGCTTGATATTGCCAATAAATTGGACGTTAACGGCTTTGGCAAGCATTTTTGTGGGAAACAAATGGATCACTCTGCTCGTTTTCCTGCCGGTGTTGATTATGTTTTGTTTTTTGAGTTATCTCTCGGCGTGCAAGTATTGGAGCAAGCACACAGACGACGAAAGCAAATACTGCAGCAAAAGCTTTACGAAAGAGCATACGGTTTTATGCGCGATATTTGGAATGACGATCGAACTGCTTGCTTTCAATCTTCCGATACTGCTTGGGGTCGTGTCGATACTGTTCAGCCTCGTAACGGTTAAGCTGCTTGCGGCTATAGCAGTATTTGCCCTTGGATTCATTCTATATAGGCTCTTCCGATCCTACAGAAAGAGAAAGCAGTGCATTGACGATCTCAAAAGGATATGCAGGAGCAGAGGGTATTCCCTTTCAGATATACGCGAACCGTATCGTTCGGCTTTCGTTCCTGCAAAAAGTGAAAGCTTCACTGTAATAACAAATAATAATACATACTCCTGTGCGTTTGTCGGAGGGCACAAAAAGCATCTGCCACTGATCATCCACCCAAACGGTGAGCTTGAGTTTGTTCATTCCGTCGGATTCGGGCACTTCACGCTTTTCAAGTATTCCGTCATAAAATCCTTCGGTTACGAATCGGAATACACGAAAATACTGATCGTAAACCCCACACCGAAATTTGTACATACGGTACGCAACGAAAACACCGTTCAAATAGATAACGGAGAGATCATCGGAGAATATAAATTTTTCACGGGAACAGCATTCCTGCGAGCCTTGGACCTGGACGTGTTGGATAGATAAACGCAAAAAAACGCACCCTATTGGGTGCGTTTTTTCAATTGACGCGATCTGTAAGCCGGGTTCTGTCGAGAGTTGTCATCTATCTTTGCTCCGCGTCTCCGCGTAGCTCAAAGCGCCTTTCGCAAGCACAAAACCAACTGCCAATTTCGCAAAGCGAAATTGGTGAAGTTAATTTTGCGAAGCAAAATTTACTTCTGCCGCCCCCTGCCATGCATCGGGCAAATGACTGGGCGGTGGGGGTGTTGCTTCGGATAGGGTTTACAGGGAGCGACAGTTGCCTGCCGTTCCGGTGAGCTCTTACCTCGCCTTTCCATCCTTACCGCATAAATGCGGCGGTTTATTTCTGTTGCACTTTCCCGGGAGTCGCCTCCGGCGGACGTTATCCGTTATCCTGCCCTGTGAAGCCCGGACTTTCCTCACGGTAATACCTTACGGCCTATACCGCGCGACAACTCGACCGTGTCGGTATATATTATATAGAGTGACTCAGCCGCTGTCAAGGCGGCATTTTCAAAGTTTCCTCTTCATCTCCGTCAAAAGAGAATACGGCACGCGCAGGTCGCCGAGTCCGCGGCCAATTGCGATATGAGGCTTATTGTCTGCGTGAAAATCCGAGCCGCCCGAAAGAAGCAGCCCCAGCTTTTCCGCAAGGGCGCGGTACTCACGTCCCATTTCGGGGGTATACTCGGTGTAGTAGCCCTCAACGCCGTCAAGCCCCACCTCCTTCAGCCTGCGAAGGAATGCCTCAAGGCTTTCGGGAGAGCGCTTCGTCTGATGAAGATGGGCAACGAAGGCAAGTCCGCCCGCATCTTTGATGAGCCTGACAGCCTCCACGTCGGTGAGCGCCTGCGTGTCGCTGTATGCGGGCTTACCAACGCTGAGATATCTGTCGAAGGCGTCCTTCACGGAGGCGGCATAGCCCTTTTTCACCATGATCTTTGCAAAATGCGCGCGGCACAAAACGTCCGAGCCCGCTATCTCTCGTATCTCCTCCATGGTCACGTCGAAGCCCAGGGCCTGCAGATTTCTGCACACGTTTTCCTGACGCAGGATGCGCACCTTTTTGATGTATTCGGTTTTTTCCAAAAGCGCCGGGCTGTCGGGGTCGATAAAGTAGCCGAGGATGTGGGTCTCCGTTTCGGACCTTGCCGAAAGCTCGATGGCGGGCACCACCTCCACCCCCAAAGCCTCACCGGCTGCCATTGCCTCCTTCACTCCCGCCACCGTGTCGTGGTCGGAAAGGGCGATGGCTGCAAGGTCTGCCGCTTTTGCGGCTGCCACCACCTCAGACGGCGTCATTGTGCCGTCGCTGTTCAGGGAATGTGTATGCAGGTCGATATATTTCACGTTATGTCTCCGTTCAAAGTCCAAGCAGACGCTCTGCATTTTTGTGGAATATAAGCTCGCGCTCCTCCTCCGTTATGGGGAGTGATCTTACGAATTCAATCCCCGTGCCGGGGTCGCCCCAGGGGCAGTCGGAAGCGAAAAGTATCCTTTCGGCGCCGTGGGCGCGGATGAGCTCCGCCGTTTCCTCAGCTGAGGAGATCACGGGCATCATGGAAATGTCGATATACACCCTGCGTCCGCAAAGGTGCTTCATCACTTCCCCGTGCATGGCGTATCCGCCGCCGTGAGCAAAAACGACGGGCAGCTCCCCCTCGCCGCCAACGGCATCCAGAAAGCGCGCCGCCCTTTCGGGAGTGCAGCGCACGGGATGGCCGGGGAAGCCAACGTCCACTCCCGCATGGGTGACGATAACGAGCCCTGCGGCAAGAGCAGCCCTTGCAATGCGCACGTATCTTTCGTCGTCGATATAAACGCCCTGATAATCCGGGTGAAGCTTCAGTCCCCGAAGGCCAAGCTCTCTGATATGGGCAACGTGCCCCTCAGGGTCGCTGTCGTCGGGATGGATACCGCCAAAGGATATCGCCCTCTCCGCCTTCACGGATGCGGCGAATCTGTTTATGGAATCAAACTGGTCGGGGCGGGTCACGACGGGCAGGATAACGCCCAGGTCCACCCCGGACGCCTCAAGCTTGCGGCATAAGCCGTCCACGGTGCCGTTTGTGAGAGGAGTCATATCCGCAGCCCTTCCGAGGGCAGAAACGGTGCGCTCCGCTATTTTTACGGGGAATGCGTGTGTGTGAAAATCTATGATCATAAAAGTTCCGATACGAATATTTGGATTTCGCTGTTTTTCAAAAAAACGAACGCTCACTCTTAAAATTATACGCCCCCGAAAAGCGTAAGTCAATCGGTGGCGGGCTAACTTTATTTTCGAAAAAACCTGTTGACATACGGGGGGATAATGAGTATAATCATTATTAATGTGTTTTTAATACTGATTTTATAGGCTGTGACGGTGAAAAAACGTCGGGGCGGGCATATCAAGAGAGGCGTGGGTCGGTGCAACACGCATATGCTTCCGATGCGCATACATCACCTGAGCTTCGCACCGAAAGGCTGCGACGGACACCCCACGTTACGGCGGCGCGGCTAACAGCCGCATAAGGCGCACTTTGCGCAAATTGAGGTGGTACCGCGGCACTGTCGCCCTCTTTCGACCGACGTCGGAAGAGGCTTTTTTGTTTTTCCTGCCCATTTTGCTGCCACCATATCCGAGGAGGAATCACACCCAATGGTTATTACCGAACTGCTTGAAAAAAACGCAAGACTCTATCCCAATGACGTTTGTCTTGTGGAAATAAACCCCGAATGCCAGCCCGGCGACGACGTTTCCTGGCGCGAATACAGTCTTATCATGTCCGCCCCCGGCGGAAAGTACCGCCGCGAAATGACCTGGCGCGAATTCAACACAAAGGCAAACCGCTTTGCAAATCTGCTGAAGACCCGCGGTGTCAAAAAGGGCGATAAGATCGCAATACTTCTGATGAACTGCCTTGAGTGGCTCCCCATTTATTTCGGCATTCTCAAGACCGGCGCCCTTGCCGTTCCCATGAACTACCGCTACACCGCAGAGGAGATCAAATACTGCCTCAACCTTTCCGACGCATCCATGCTCGTGTTCGGTCCCGAATTCACCGAGCGCGTTTCCGAGGTGCTTGGCTCTCTGCCCACCATCAAGGACTTTTTCTTCGTTGGCGACGATGCTCCCGAGTATGCCGACAGCTACGATGAAATGGTGTCCTACTGCTCCTCCGTGTCTCCCGCTGTCGACATCACCGAGGACGACCTTGCCGCTATCTATTTTTCCTCCGGCACCACCGGCTTTCCCAAGGCTATCCTTCACGCACACCGCGCGCTCGCCGCTTCCGCTCTCGTTGAGCAGAATCATCACGGCCAGACCCGCGACGACGTGTTCCTCTGCATTCCGCCCCTTTACCACACGGGCGCAAAGATGCACTGGTTCGGAAGCCTCGTTTCCGGCGGACGTGCCGTTCTCCTTCGCGGCGTAAAGCCCGAATGGATACTGCAGGCTGCCTCCTCCGAGCGCGCCACCATCGTATGGCTCCTGGTGCCCTGGGCACAGGATATTCTCGACGCCATCGACCGCGGCGAGATCGACCTTTCCAAATATCAGCTTTCCCAGTGGCGCCTGATGCACATCGGTGCACAGCCCGTGCCTCCGTCTCTTATCGCACGCTGGAGAAAGATATT
The DNA here is from genome assembly GCA_045586225.1 of Eubacteriales bacterium. GTDB lineage: Bacteria > Bacillota > Clostridia > Oscillospirales > CAG-272 > DTU064. Next base: position 2,618 of record JAZMZX010000014.1, on the reverse strand, counting down.
CCCCAACCACGCATACGACACCAACTACGGTCTTTCCGAATCCATCGGTCCCGGCTGCGTTCACCTTGGTGTTGAAAACATACATAAGGTGGGTGCCATCGGCAAGGCGGGCTACCTTTGGGAAACCAAGATCGCCGACGAAAACGGCGAGCCCGTTAAGCAGGGTGAGGTTGGCGAGCTTTGCGTAAAGGGCCCCGGCGTTATGCTCTGCTACTACAATAACGAAGCTGCAACGAAAGAGATCCTCCACGGCGATTGGCTCTTCACCGGCGACATGGCAATGGAAGACGAGGACGGCTTCATCTATCTGGTAGACAGAAAGAAGGACGTTATCATCACGGGAGGCGAAAACCTCTATCCTGTTCAGATCGAGGATTATATCCGCGCACACGACGCGGTTAAGGACGTTGCCGTTATCGGTCTGCCCGACAAGCGTCTCGGTGAGATCGCGGCTGCCATTATCGAGCTGAAGCCCGGATTCTCCTGCACAGAAGCGGTTATGCAGGAATTCTGCGAGGGTCTCCCCCGCTACAAGCGCCCCCGCCGCATCATCTTTGCGGAAGTGCCGCGCAACCCCACGGGCAAGATCGAAAAGCCCCGTCTGCGCGAAATGTACTGCGGCAGGCGCCTCGTTGAGCAGCAGATACAGGGTTAAAATAAGAAAAAATACACCCCGCCATTAGGCGGGGTGTTTTTTATTTGTGATTCTCATTCAGTAAAAAATCGTTTGCCTCTTTTAAGATCCTTTTTGAGCTTTCGTACTGAAACCTCTCTATAGCCTCACGATAGCCGAGAAGGTACGCTCCCGAAAGCTCGTCCTTTTGGTAAACGATGCTTTGGTTTTCATATTCGCCGAGAAAATAGACGATATGCTTGACAGTATCTTTTTTTCGCGGGATCAAATGCTCGTCGTCGGTCCGAAATCCGCTTATCAGCCTGATCTTAACTCCCGTTTCCTCGTAAACCTCTCTCAGTGCCGTTTCCGTTTCCGTTTCGCCCTTTTCCATGTGCCCCTTGGGAAAGCCGTAAATGCCGCCGGGATTTGAAACCAGAAGATATTTTATCTCGCCGTCGACACGGGTGAACACGACGGCGCCGCAGGATCTTTCGTATGTCATAGTCATCGCCTTTGCTTTTTCCTTTATCACCGCGCACAAAGTCCGCAGGATCAGTTCAATTATATCAAAAAACGGCGTAAGGGAACACCCCCTTGCGCCGTTTTTGTATTATTTCTTCTTCCATTCGTCAAAAAATCCCGAGTTTGAGGGCTCCTCACCCGCAACGTAAAGATGGGAAACGTCGCCGAAGCGCTTGCAGCGGAATGCCACCTCGCCGGGCACCACCTCTTCTGTGGAAACGAGAGTCACGCTGGAGGGCGCAACGAAGAAGTTCTGCCAAAGTGAGGGTGTGGGCACGCCGAGGATATGGGAAAGCATAACGAACATAACGCCGAGATGGCAATAGAAAAGGATAGTGTCCGTGTTGCCGCCCTCTGTGCGGTAGATATTGCCGTCACGGTAGTAGCCGTAGCCCTTCAGTATCTCGTCGATTCCCTCGGTCACGCGGAGATACCATTCCTCAACGTTACCGCCGCGGCTCATTGTGGGTCCGCGGAACCAGTTATCCTTATCGTAAAGGTCGGGCTGCTTCGTCCACCAGCCGGGCTGAAAATCCCAGGGCATACGGTAGTGCCCGTCGGGCATCTGCATCAGCGCGGGAAACTCAAGCATCCAGGGCTTTGTGATCACGGTCCTTCCGAGAGGCTCAAGGCACACGCGGGCTGTGTCCTGTGCTCTGCCGAGAGGCGAGCAGTACACGTCTCTGATTGGCTCAAGCTTTGCGATACGCGGAGCCAGAAGCTCCGCCTCGTGCCATCCCTTGGGGGTAAGCGAATCGATGGAGTAATCGGGGTCGGCGTGTCTTATGAAATAAAGCTTCATACTTCGGCTCCTTTATATCTGTGTTTTTCGCCTTTTACGGCAGACTTATTTTCTGTAAAGACGCTTCTTTTCCTGCTTAGGCTCGCAGGTAAGGTTCACGCCAAGCTTCTTGAAAAGATTTTCGTCAACACGGGAAAGCATAACGGAGGAGTGCGCCTCGCATCCGTGAAGCTCGCCCAGGCACTCGATGGTCTTCGCCGCGTTTTCGTCGGTAACGGCGCAGATGGCGAGAGCGATGAGAAGCTCGTCCGTGTGCATTCTGGGATTTCTGTTGCCCATGTGCTGCACCTTCAGGTGCTGGATAGGCTCAATGACCTCAGGGGAGATAAGGTGAACGTCATCGTCGATGCCGGCTATGTACTTCAGCGCGTTGAGGAGCGCCGCAGAGGATGCACCGAGCAGAGACGACGTCTTACCGGTGACTATCTTTCCGTCGGGAAGCTCGATGGCGAGGGCGGGTGCGCCCGTTGCCTCCGCCTTTGCGTTTGCCGCGTCGATAGCGGGGCGCACGGCGGTTGTGATATTCATGGACTTTTTCAGAAGCTCAAGCTTATATACAACGTTTTCATCGGCCACGCCCATGAGCTTATCGCAGCAGGCTGCGTAGTAACGGCGGAGTATCTCGCGGCGTGATGCGTCGCAACATGCCTCGTCGTCGATGATGCAGTTGCCGACCAT
>JAZMZX010000013.1:0-4534 GCA_045586225.1 Eubacteriales bacterium | reverse complement strand
TCCATAACGAAAGTAGGCTGAATGAGGTGCTCTTCAACGTAGGCCTCGAAGAAGAGGTTGAGGATATCGCCCTTCTGATGACGGGCTTCTAACTCAACATTATGTGCCTTTGCAGCTGCACGCGCTTCCTCGAGAGTGTGGATCTCGTTGAAGTCGACGCCGGAATACTGCTTAACGGCATCAAGCATAGTGATGCGGGCAAAGGGTTTGCCAAGATCCATTTCGATTCCGTTATAGGTGATAACGGTGGTGCCGAGGACCTCCTTCGCAACGTGACGGTAGAGATTTTCCGTAAGGTCCATCATTCCGTGGTAGTCGGTGTATGCCTGATAGAGCTCCATCAGAGTGAACTCGGGGTTATGACGTGCATCAAGTCCTTCATTTCTGAAAACTCTGCCGATCTCATAAACCTTTTCCATGCCGCCAACGATAAGGCGCTTCAGATAAAGCTCAAGGGATATGCGAAGCTTAACGTCAAGGTCGAGAGCGTTGAAGTGTGTTTCGAAGGGTCTCGCTGCAGCACCGCCTGCGTTGGTGGTGAGCACGGGAGTTTCAACCTCCATGAAGCCCTGGTCGTCGAGATAGCGGCGAACTGCGCTGATGATCTTTGAACGGTTAACGAAGGTGGTCTTCGCTTCTGCGTTCATAATAAGGTCAACGTAGCGCTGACGGTAACGCATATCGGTATTTGTGAGGCCGTGATACTTTTCGGGGAGTATCTGCAGGCTCTTGGAAAGCAGGGTTACGGATTCTGCGTGAACGGAGGTCTCGCCGGTCTTTGTTTTGAACACCTTGCCCTTGATACCCACAAGGTCACCGATGTCCAGCTTTTTGAAGGCTGCGTATTCCTCTTCACCGAGAGAATCGCGTGCAACGTAGGACTGGATATTTCCGCTCAGATCCTGAAGGTTGCAGAAGGATGCCTTACCCATAACGCGCTTGGACATAAGGCGTCCCGCGATGGAAACGTCGGTGCCTTCAAAGGCATCAAAGCTGTCCTTGATCTCTTGTGCGTGATGAGTCTGGTCGTACTTAGTGATAACGTAAGGGTTGTTGCCCGATTCCTGAAGAGCTGCAAGCTTTTCGCGGCGCACGCGGAGCAGAGCGTTAAGGTCGGGCTCGTTCGCGTTGGTGTTTGCGTTATTCTTTACATTTTCGTTTTCGTTCATGTTAACTGACCTTTCAAATTCACAAAACCGTGTCGACCGAAATTATTTCTTGGTACGTCCCACTTCGAGAACGCGAAGTGTAACGGTTGCACCGGAGGGGGGAACGACGGTCACAGTGTCGCCTACCTTCTTGCCGATGAGGGCAGAGCCGATGGGAGACATGTCGGAGATATTGCCGAGAAGAGCATTTGCTTCGTTGGAGCCAACGATATTGTATTCCAGCTCTTCCTCGAATTCCTCGTCATATACCTTAACGTAGGAGCCAAGGCTGATAACGGAGGAGTCGACCTCAGTCTCCTTCACAACGATCGCATTTTTGATAAGCGTGTCGAGCTCATTGATTCTGCCCTCGACTCTAGCCTGCTCATCCTTTGCCTCGTCGTATTCGCTGTTTTCGGAAAGGTCACCGTAGGAGCGAGCCAGTGCAAGCGCATCCTTGACCTCGCCGCGCTTAACGTTTTTCAGGTACTCGTATTCTTCAACCAGTGCGCGGTATCCGTCTTCTGTGTAATGCTGTTTCTTGATTTCTGCCATGATCTTATGCCAAACCTTTCTATCATTTGCCTTTGTTAAGAGCCTCGACGGCGCGTCTCAACTGGTTGTCTTCCTCGTCGGTTATCTTATAGATATTCTTATCGGCGAGTGCCTCATCCAGAGCGATCACGATATCGGGGGTGATTCCGATGCCTTCAAAGTTATCGGAATAGGGAGGGCTGTAAAGCTTATAGGAGATGGAAAGCGCACCGCCCTCATTCAGCGCTGCGATATTCTGCACCGTGCCCTTGCCATAGGTCTTTTCGCCAACCACAAGCGCTGCATCATAGTCCATGATAGCTGCCGTGAAAAGCTCACCCGCAGAAGCTGTGCTTCCGTTGCAGAGGACTACCATATCCATATCGAGGAATTTCGCATCGGAATACGCGGTCTCCTCGTTGCCCTTATTGTCAACAAGTCTCACTATGGGTCCTTCGGGAAGGATATAGTCGAGAATGTCGGTGACGGACGAGAGAAGTCCGCCCGGATTATATCTTACGTCCAGCACGAGACGGGTGCAGCCCTCTGCCTTGAGAGCATCGACCGCTTCCTTGAACTGTCCGTACGTACCGTTATCGAAGCTGAGTATCTTGATGTATCCGACCGTCTCATCGAAGGACACAACGTGATGGAGCACCGTCTGCTCCTTTACAACGTCGCGCTGGACGGAGAATTCAAAGACCTCGGAATAGCCGGCGCCGCGATATACGGTGAATTCAACGTATGTGCCGACCTCGCCCTTGATAAGGTCGATGGCGGGATAATAACCAAGCTCCGCCACAGATTTCTCACCCACGTAAACGATAAGGTCGCCGGGCATAACGCCGGACTTTTCCGCGGGGGAATCGGGCATAACGTTTACGACCTCGATGCAGTTATAATCGCCGTTATAGATAACGTGAACGCCTATACCGACCACCTCGGCATCGTAGTCTGTCATCAGCGCCTCAAACTCCTCGTCGGTGAGGTACTGGCCGTACTTATCTATGGATGCAACGTATGCGTCAAGCACCCACTCTATTGTTTTTTCTTCATCTATCTCTCCGATGTATCTTGTCTGATAATTGGCAACGAGCTCCGCGAGCCTTGTGAAAAGCTCGGAATCGTAGCCCTCAACGGCGAGATATTCCTTATACTTGTCCTCGTATGCCTGATCAACTGCTATAAACGTGATCTGGAAGGTGATAAGCGCCGAAAGCAGGGCGATGATCACCGTGGCGAGGATGGAAACGCGTTTTTTCGGCTTCTTTTCTCCCTCGGCATAAGCCTCGAGAAGCTCCGCCTCTTCGCGGCTGAATTCGTTACTGTCGTTCATATTATTCAAAATGCACTCCGGATATGCCTTTATTTCGGCTGTGTTACGTAATTTAAGGGATTAACGCGGTTCTTACCCTCGCGCACCTCGAAATGGAGGTGGTTACCGGTGGAGCGTCCCGTTGTGCCCATTTCCGCGATCTGCTGACCCTTGGTGACCTTATCACCGGGGGAAACAAGCAGCTTTCTGCAGTGAGCATAAAGCGTGTAAACTCCGCCGCCGTGGTCCACGAGTATGTAATTTCCGTAGCTCTTGTCCTTTTCGGCAAGAAGAACGGTTCCGTTATTGGATGCGTATATCTTCGTGCCGGCAGGGCCGGGGATATCTATACCCGAATGGAATTTACGCTCGCCCGTGAAGGGGTCGCTTCTGTAGCCGTACTTGGAGGATATTCTTGCAACGCTGATGGGAGTGGGCCACATGTATTTGCCGTCGGCAACTACCTGAGTCTGTCCCTTGATCTTTTCAAGCTCCTCGATATAGGCATCAAGGGCTTCCGCCTTCTTTTCCTTATCGGCTTCCATCTTATTGAGGAGAGCCTGCTCCGTCTTGATGTCTGTCATCTTGTCGGAGATGAGGGTCTCGCATTTAGCGGAGAGATCCTCGAGCTCCACCTTATCGATCTCAAGCTGATCGAGGAATTTATCCATAGTCTCCTTATCGGTCTGGCAGGTTGCCTGCATAGCCTCAAGCTCTGCCTGCTTTTCCTGATAATCCGCAAGGAGCATGCTGTCGTAATCCAGAATGCTTGCCGCATAATCCAGAACGATAAGAAAATCCGTAAAGCTGCCTGCACCGATCACCATTGACAGTGTGGTCGCTTCCTCCTGCTCGTATGCTATGCGCATACGGATCTTGATTTCATCGTAAAGAGCAGCGCATTCCACCTTTTTCTCCGCGATCTGACCTTCTATAGTCACGATCTCGGCGGCAAGCTCTTCCCTTGCCTTTTCTGTCATAATGATCTTTCCGTTGACAGCCTCAATAAGCGCGTCGTATTCTTCCTTCTCCTCAAGAATGGTATCGATATCATTTCCGAGGGCGGCGATCTTATTCTTTATATCCTTGATTTTCTTGTCGTAGTCAGCAAGCTGCTGCTCATACTTCTGAACGGTGGAGTTATCTTTGTAATCATCAGTCTTGGCGGCGTGCATAACGACAAGCGACGTGCACATAAGCACAACGAAAGCCGCAGCCGCAACGAAAGTTCTGAGTCCTTTCCTGATATTCATTCTTTCTCCTTTGCCCGCACCGCGGGGATCAATTCTTGGTGTACTTGGAAAGCGAGATCGTACTGCCTATGATACCCGTTATCACGCCGATGGATATGATACCCATGAAAAGGTAATACACAACGTCGGCAAGAGGAACGAAGGTAAGCATCGTGAGGGTTGCTCCCATAGCATTCACGGTGTACATATAAAGTGGACGTCCGATAAAGGGGGCGGGAACGCTTGCGATAAGACCGATAATGGCAGCCTCAAGGAGGAAGGGGAGAGAGATGAACGATCCGGTG
>JAZMZX010000012.1:0-5511 GCA_045586225.1 Eubacteriales bacterium | reverse complement strand
TGTTATAGTAGTACTTAGCGAAGCGCTCCTTATTCTCAAGCTTGATACGCTCAAGCTCCGCGTGGATCTCGGGCTTCTCAGCGAAGGCTGCGAAATCAGCAAGGGCTGCAGAGTCTTTTCTGTACTTGGTGCCGATGGTTTCGTCGAGAAGCTTCGAGAGACCGGGGTTGGAGTAGCAGAGCCAACGTCTGTGAGCGATACCGTTAGTTACGTTTGTGAACTTTTCGGGGGTATACTTAAAGTAATCGTGGAAGATGGTATCCTTGAGGATCTCGGAGTGGAGAGCGGAAACGCCGTTTACCTTCTGAGATGCAACAACGGAGAGGTTCGCCATTCTTACCTGACCGTAGCCGATGATGCTCATGCGGGAGATTCTTCCCCAGTCGCCGGGATATGCGTTCCAGAGATCTGCGCAGAAGCGGCGGTTGATCTCACAAACGATCATATGGATTCTGGGCAGCTTGAGACGGAAGAGATCCTCGCTCCAGGTTTCAAGAGCTTCGGGGAGAACCGTGTGGTTCGTGTAGGAGATGGAGTTTCTTACGACCTCCCATGCCTCTTCCCAGGAGTAGGAATACTCGTCGAGGAGGATTCTCATAAGCTCGGGAACAACGAGAGCGGGGTGAGTGTCGTTAATATGGATGCACACCTTATCCGCGAAGTTGGAAAGAGTTCCGTACATGGAAAGGTGGTCGGTGAAGATGCTCTGAAGGGATGCAGACACGAGGAAATACTGCTGGGTGAGGCGGAGGAGCTTACCTTCGGTGTGCTCATCGGAGGGGTAAAGAACCTTCGTGATAACCTCAGCGCTGGTGTTCTTCTGCATTGCCTTGATATAGTCACCCTGAGAGAAGAGGTTCATGTTGAAGTTCTGAGTAACGCCGCGTGCTCTCCAAAGACGGAGGGTATTCACAGCCTTGCTGTCTGCACCGGAGATCATAAGATCGTAGGGCACAGCCTGAACCTCGGTGGCATTTTCGAGAACTGCATTGCAGCGTCCGTCTTCCCAGGTTTCCTTGATGTGACCGTCGAGCTTAACGGTCATTGTTTTATCGGTACGGGGAACGAGCCAGCATTCGCCACTGGGAAGCCATACGTCGGGAAGCTCGATCTGCTGACCGTCAACTATCTTCTGACGGAAAAGTCCGTATTCATAGCAGAGGGAGTATCCGTTTGCGAAGTATCCGAGAGAGGAGAGGGAGTCCATAAAGCAGGCTGCAAGACGGCCGAGACCGCCGTTGCCCAGAGAGGGGTCGGGCTCATACTCATAGAGGTCCTCAAGGTCTACGCCCACGTCCGCGAGGATCTCGCGGTAATCCTCTGCCATACCGAGATTGCAGAGATTGTTCTTGAGCTGTCTGCCCAGGAGGAATTCCATGCAAAGGTAAACGATGCGCTTGCCTTCTGCCTTCTTAACGTCCTTCTTGTATTCGGAGCGCATAGAAGTGAGATGCTCCTTAACGGTGAGAACCGTTGCCTTGTAGATCTGGTCCTTCGTTGCGTCCGCTACTGTGGTGTTGAAATGCTGAGAGAGTTTTCTGTTAAGCGCGTCCTTGATCTCGCGCTTGGTCATTTGGGTGTTCATTGGTTTTACTGATGATCCTGTTTCTGATTAATTATAGATTTTTGTAAAGGTTCATGTACTTCTCTGCAGATGCAGCCCAGGTAAAATCAACCTTCATAGCGCGACGCATAAGCGACGTCCAGCGCTTCTTATCTCTGTAAACAGAGACAGCATAGCGAAGGGTGTGAAGCATATCATGCGCATTATAATTTGTGAATGTGAAGCCGTTTCCTTCATTAGTATATTCGTTATACGGCTTGATGGTATCGTAAAGACCGCCGGTCTCCCTTACAACGGGAACCGTGCCGTAGCGGGATGCGATCATCTGAGAGAGGCCACAGGGCTCGCTCTGAGAAGGCATAAGGAAGATGTCCGCGCCGGCGTAGATCTTCTTGGAGAGCTCGCGGTTGAACTGGAGCTGCGCGGATACCTTTGCGGGGTAGCGGCGAGCCAGCTCGGTGAAGAACACTTCGTATTCGCGTTCGCCTGTGCCGAGAAGCACGAACTGAACGTCGTCCTCGAGGAATTCTTCAATAACGCGCTCCACAAGGTCGAAGCCCTTGTGCTTTGCGAGGCGGGATACCATTGCGATAACGGGAGTATTGGGCGCTTCGGGGAGGCCTACGAGGCGCTGAAGATCTGCCTTGCACTCACGCTTGCCCGAATACGCCTTTGCAGAGAAGTTCTTTGCAAGAATAGTGTCGTTTTCGGGATTGTAAATATCGGTGTCGATACCGTTGATGATGCCGGAAACCTTTTCGCGGTAGAGTCTCAGAATGTGATAAAGCCCGTGAGAATAAAACTCGTTCTGGATCTCTTCGGCATAGCGGGGGGAAACGGTGGTGGTTGCATCGGAGCAAACGATAGCAGCCTTGGTGAGGTTGATGGCATTATCGTATTCGATGATGCCGCGGATGTTGGTGCCGAGGCCGAAAACGTCGCCGAGGATATCGGTGCCGTAAACGCCCTGGTACTCAATGTTGTGAATAGTGTAAACAGCCTTAATGCCCTTATATCTTTCGTCCTTTGCATAAAGGGTGCGCAGATAAAGGACTGCAGACGCGCTCTGCCAGTCGTTGCAGTGGAGCACGTCCGGGTAGAATCCCACCATCTCCATCATCTCAAGGATAGCTTTACCGAAGAAGGCGAATCTTTCGCCATCGTCGTAGCTTCCGTAGAGAGCGGGACGGTTGAAATAATACTCGTTGTCGATGAAATAGAATGTAACTCCGAGGTGCTCGCGCTTGAAAACGCCGCAGTAAAGCGAACGCCAGGAAAGCTTGATCTCCTTGCATGCAACAAAGGTCATCTTTTCTCTATCCGCAGCGGAAACCTTACCGTAAAGCGGGATCACAACAGCTATCTCGCTGTCGGGATACTTTGCCTTAAGAGCGGGCGGAAGCGCACCAAGCACGTCGCCAAGTCCGCCTGTAGCGGCGAACGGAACGGCTTCGGAGCCGGCAAATAATATTTTCATATTGTTTCCTTTCGTTTTGAATTTAAAGTCGTGGAGAGGGAGAGATAACGGACTTAGATCATCTTACCCTTTTCCACGTATATCGGCATGGACTGTGCGCCCGAAAGCGTCACACCGTCGCGTATAACGACGTCCTTGTCGGTAAGAACGTAATTGAGAGATACGTTTTCTCCGGTGAATGTATCCTGGAAAAGTATCGAATTTTTAACTACCGTGTTTTTGCCAACCTTTACGCCGCGGAAGAGAATGGAATTCTCAACGTGTCCCTCAATAACGCATCCGTCAGCAATGAGAGAATTCTTAACGGTTGCATCTCCGATATATTTTGCGGGTGCGGAGTTTCTTACCTTCGTATAGATCGGACGGTTCTTTTCTCCGAAGAGCGCGGTGCGCGCTTCGGGGTTGGAGATGAGCTCCATGGAGTGCTCAAAGTAATCGGTGAGCGAGGTGAGTACGGCGAAATATCCGTCGTATCTGTATACACGGAAGTTTGCATGGCCGATATTGCGGCTGATAATGTCGCGGGTCATGCTGACATAGTTGTGCGCGATAGCATCGCGTACCATGTTCTGCAGGTATGCACGGCTCATAACGACGATATTGAGAGATACGTCTGCTTCGCCGGAGAAGTTTGTGGGATAGGACATAACGTCGGTAACGTTTCCGTTTTCATCGGATTCGTAGAGAGTGCTGATCCTTGCCTTCTCGGGTGTGAGCTCCATACGCTTGACGGCGATGGTCATATCCGCGCCGGTCTTGATATGGTCGTTTATAATGTCGTTAAGGTCGATGTTGCAGATAACGTCGCAGTCGGAAAGAACGACGTAATCATCGTGAATATGAGAAATAGCGTCAACGATGCTCTGGAGTGCATAAAGACGTGTTTCATAAAGGGGGCTGCCACTATTTGCGAAAGCGGATGCAAAGGGAGGAAGGATCTTGATACCGCCGCGTGCGCGTGCGAGATCCCAGTCCTTACCGCTTCCGAGATGGTCCATAAGGGAGTGGTAATTATAAGTAGTGATAACGTTTACGTTCTTGATTCCGGAATTGACCATGTTCGACAGTGTGAAGTCGATGAGTCTGTATCTGCATCCAAACGGAACAGAAGCAAGTGTACGCAGACGGGTAAGCTCCGAAATGTTGGAGTCGTGTATGTTGGAGAAAATAATACCGGTAGCAGACATAGCGTTCCTCTTTCCTTTATAAAGATTTTGTGTTCCGGGAATTAAAGCCTGGAGGTGTTCACCATCTCACCTGCAGCAATGATGGTTCCCTCTTTCAGCTTGAGATTTGCGCCCACGAGAGCGATCTCATCGGTAACCTCCTTCGGTCTGCCGATGGAGGATCCTGCGCCGATCTCGGTATCGCTGTCGATAATGCTATAGTTAACTATAGAACCGGCACCGATCCTTACGCCTGACATAATAACGGAATCCTTAACGTATGCGCCTTCTTCAACGATAACGCCGTTGGAAAGGACGGAGTTTTCAACAACACCGTAGATCTCGCAGCCTTCGGTGATGAGAGAATTCTTGATATCTGCGTTTTCGCCTGTGAAATGAGGCGCATCGGCAGTGTTTCTCGAATAAATGCGCCACTCACGGTCGTGAATAACGAAGGTGGGGTCTGCACCGAGAAGGTCCATATTTGCTTCCCAGAGAGACTGAAGAGTTCCGACGTCCTTCCAGTAGCCGCGGAAAGGATACGTATACATTCTGAGTCCGTCGTTGAGCATTGCGGGAATGATATCCTTACCGAAGTCGTTGGAGGAATTGGGATTGTTCTCATCGCGGCGGAGGTAATCGGAGAGTGCCTTCGCGTTGAAAATATAGATACCCATGGAAGCCTTGGTGCTCTTGGGGTGCTTGGGCTTCTCTTCGAATTCGTAGATCCTGCCGTCTTCGTATGTATTCATTATACCGAATCTGGTAGCCTCTTCGAGAGTTACCTCAAGAACTGCGATAGTTGCATCGGCACCGTTCTTTTTGTGTGCCTCAAGCATCTTTTCGTAGTCCATCTTATAGATATGGTCACCTCCAAGAACAAGCACGTAATCGGGATCGTAGCGCTCTATAAATGCCAGGTTCTGATATATTGCATTTGCCGTACCGCGGTACCAGTCAGAGGAGGTTTTACCCTGATAAGGAGGCAAGACCATAACACCTCCGGTGTTGCGGTCCAGATCCCAGGGCTGACCGTTGCCGATATACTCGTTGAGCACGAGGGGCTGGTACTGCGTCAAAACACCGACGGTATCGATACCCGAATTGACGCAGTTGGACATCGGGAAGTCGATGATGCGGTATTTTCCGCCAAACTGAACGGCGGGTTTAGCTGTGGTCTCAGTCAGCGTATAAAGTCTGCTGCCCTGACCGCCTGCAAGAAGCATAGCTACACATTCCTTTTTCTTGTACATGGTAGGTCTCCTCAATATAAATTTTTTTATGGATTCTAACGTGTCTCGGGA
>JAZMZX010000011.1:0-8243 GCA_045586225.1 Eubacteriales bacterium | reverse complement strand
ATGATGATCATCGGGTCTGCCAGTTCCTTCAGAAACTTCTGAAGAAGAGTTTCCTTTTTACCCTCTTTAAGCTTGTTGTGGCCGAATTTTTCGAGTCTCACACGGGATTCTTCCGCAGTAAGACCGGATTCGGCGGTCTTTTGCTCCGCCAGGACGGCGGAGACTTCGTTAAGGTATTCCTTCATTGGTTCTCCCTTCTTTCCGGGATTCTCCCGGTATAATAAAAAAAGCTTATGTGTCGCTCACATAAGCCTGCTTCTTTCTTTTGAGGAGCAAGACTTATCGGCTTTGACACTTAATAAGTCTCGTCGTTTAATGCAAGTCCGGGGACGATCCCGAGGCTGACGGTCTTGCAACGCGGTGCGCCGACTACTCCCTTACAGAGGAGAATTATATCATGGCGAAAATTTCTTGTCAAGCGTTATCTTCCTATTGATTATTAATATAGTGTTTCATTTCTGTTTCCTCGGGGTTAATCTTGACCGGAGGGCGGGAGGATATTATAATGGTAATTGGTATAAAGCCGCAAAAACGGAGGTGCAAAATGAACGTAAACGAGTATCAGACGCTTGCAATGCGTACGCTGAATCCCCGGCTCGGTAAAAAGGACGTGCTTATCAACGGAGTGATGGGGCTTTGCGGCGAGGCAGGCGAGGCTATAGACATAGTTAAAAAGCACTTGGCGCAGGGGCACGAGCTGGACCGCGAGGCTCTTATCGATGAGCTTGGAGACGTGGCATGGTATCTGGCAGAGACCGCAATGGCGCTTGACGTCTCACTTGAGGAGGTGCTCGCCCGCAACGTGGAAAAGCTCCGCCGCCGCTTTCCCGAGGGCTTCGACGCCGAAAGGTCACGTGACAGGAAAGAATGATATCCCATAAGAAGCCGCTTTTCGCGGCTTCTTTATTCCATGCGAAACTTTTATCCGTTTCGCCTTTACATTTTTAAATACCTGTGATATAATATTCCACGAAAAACGAACACTTGTTTCTTTTGTCAAAGGAGGTCGCCTATGAAAGAGGGCTTCGTATTAAAAAGTCAATATTCCCCCACGGGTGACCAGCCCGAAGCCATCAGAAGGCTGACAGAGGGGCTCCGCCGCGGCGAGCGTATGCAGACCCTTCTCGGCGTTACCGGCTCGGGAAAGACCTTCACAATGGCAAACGTTATCGCAAATCTGAACCGCCCTGCCATTATTCTTGAGCCCAATAAAACTCTTGCGGCTCAGCTTTGCTGCGAGATGAGGGAGTTTTTTCCAGATGCCGCCGTTGAGTATTTCGTTTCATATTACGACTATTATCAGCCGGAGGCCTATATCCCCGGAAAGGATATGTACATCGAAAAGGATGCGCTCATCAACGACGAGATAGATAAGCTTCGTCACAGTGCCACCTCTGCGCTTTTCGAGCGCCGCGACGTTATTATCGTTGCCTCCGTTTCCTGCATTTATTCCCTCGGTGACCCGAACGAGTATCAGCGGCAGCTGGTATCTGTCCGTCCGGGGCAGCTTATGGAAAGAAACGATTTTATAAAGCAGCTCATCTCCATCGGCTACGAGCGCAACGACATCGGCTTTGAGCGCACCAAATTCCGGGTCCGCGGCGACACCGTTGACGTTATCCCCTCAAATTCCGGCGACACCGCTCTCAGGGTGGAGTTTTTCGGAGATGAGATAGACCGTGTCACCGAGATCTCCACGGTGACGGGCGAGGTGAAATCGGAGCTGCGCTATGCGGCTGTGTTCCCCGCCACTCATTACGTTGCAGACCCTGCCAAAAGGGAGGCTGCCCTTATGGAGATCGAAAACGAAATGTTTGAAAGGGTGGATTTCTTCCGCGCCGAGGGGAAGCTTCTGGAGGCTCAGAGGATCGAGGAGCGCACCCGCTACGATATCGAAATGATGCGCGAGATCGGATACTGCTCGGGCGTTGAGAATTATTCCCGCGTGCTTTCCGGCCGCGAGCCCGGCTCCACCCCCTTCACGCTTCTGGACTATTTCCCCAGGGATTATATAATGTTCATCGACGAGAGCCACGTTGCCATTCCTCAGGTGAGAGGAATGAGCGGCGGCGACGTTGCCCGCAAGCGGAATCTTATCGATTTCGGCTTCCGCCTGCCCTCTGCATACGATAACAGACCTCTGCGCTTTGAGGAGTTTGAATCGAAACTGAATCAGGTGGTGTTCGTTTCGGCAACGCCCTCGGAATATGAGCGCACTCATTCAACGTCAACGGCTGAGCAGATCATCCGCCCCACGGGTCTTGTGGACCCCGAGGTGGACGTGCGCCCCGTTGAAACACAGATAGACGACGTGCTCGGCGAGATCCGCGTGCGCTCCGCAAGGGGCGAGAGATCCCTGGTTTGCACGCTGACCACGAAGATGGCGGAGGACATCACCGATTATTTTGAAGGCTGCGGTGTCAAGGTCCGCTATATACACCACGAGATCGAAACAATGGAGCGCACGGAGCTTCTCCGCGACTTGCGAATGGGCGTGTACGACGTGCTCGTTGGTATTAACCTCCTTCGCGAGGGCATAGACCTGCCCGAGGTTTCCCTTGTGGCAATACTCGATGCGGATAAGGAAGGCTTTTTGCGCAATGAGACCTCGCTGATACAGACCATCGGCCGCGCCGCACGAAATGCAAACGGCAAGGTCATCCTTTATGCGGCAAACGAGACCAGGAGCATCAGGGCGGCTGTTGCGGAAACGAACCGCCGCCGCGCGATCCAGATAAAATATAACGAAGAAAACGGCATCACACCCGTGACCGTAAGAAAGGATATCCGCGATCTCATCTCCATCGGTGAGACCCGCGATAAGCAGGAGGGCGACAAGCGCCGTCGCCGCAGTGCCGCAATGACGCCTGCGGAAAGAGAAGCAAAGATCGCAGAAATGACGAAGGAAATGAAGGAGGCGGCTTCGAAGCTGGACTTCGAGCGCGCCGCATATCTGCGTGACAGGATCAAGGAGATCCGTGGCGTGTGAAGCGCCGGAGGTAATAATCATAAATGTCAACCGATAAGATAATCATCAAGGGAGCAAGAGTCCACAACCTGAAAAACGTGGACGTGGAGCTCCCCCGGAATAAGCTTATAATATTCACGGGTCTTTCGGGCTCGGGAAAATCCTCCCTTGCCTTCGATACCCTTTATGCTGAGGGACACCGCAGATTCGTTGAATCTCTGTCCTCCTATGCGAGAATGTTTCTGGGGCAGATGGACAAGCCTGACGTGGATTCCATCCACGGGCTCTCCCCCTCCATTTCCATCGACCAGAAGACAACCTCCAAAAACCCCCGCTCCACCGTCGGCACGGTGACGGAGATATACGACTACCTTCGCCTTTTGTGGGCGAGAGTGGGCGTGCCTCACTGTCCCGTCTGCGGAAAGGAGATAGCGGCTCAGTCCACGGACACCATTCTCGATAAGATCATGGCCCTGCCCGAGGGCGAAAGATTCATGGTGCTCGCTCCCGTTGTGAGAGGGAAGAAGGGCATGCACGAAAAGGTGCTTGCCGATGCGAAGCGCTCGGGCTACGTGCGCGTCCGCGTGGACGGCTCCATGTACGAGCTTTCCGAGGAGATAAAGCTGGATAAGAACAAAAAGCACAATATCGATATCGTGGTGGACAGACTCGTTTGCCGCCCTGATATCAGGACCCGCCTTTCCGACTCCGTGGAGGCGGCGCTCCGCGCGGCTGAGGGCTACGTGCTCATCGTAACAGTGCCCCGCGAGGGTGAGGGCGAGGAAATGTACTTCTCCCAGAATTACGCCTGCGAGGAGCATGATATCAGCATCCCCGAGCTTGAGCCCCGTCTTTTCTCCTTCAATAATCCCTTCGGTGCCTGCCCCCGGTGCGCGGGCATGGGAGTGCTTGAGAGCATTTCCCCCGACAGGGTCATATACGATAAGAATCTTTCTCTCCGCGAGGGCGCCATCTGCGTGAACGGCTTCAAGTCTCTGGATGCGGAGACCTGGTTTGGCCCCCTTTTCGCCGCCGTGGGCGAGGACTACGGCTTCACGCTGGATACTCCCATCAGGGATTTTTCCGAGGCGGCCATGGAGGTGCTTTTGTGGGGCACGGGTGAAAAGACCTACGAAATAGACCGCTATTTCGAGGGCACCGTGCGCCATCAGGTGCGCCGGTTCGACGGTGTTATCCCCATGATAGAATGGCGACGCCGTATGTCGGGCACAAACGATTACTACGATGAATTCGTGGACGAGCAGCTTTGTCCCAAGTGCCACGGACGCCGCCTTTCCGATATTGCCCTCGCCGTCACCGTGGGCGGTATCGATATCGAAAGCTTCACGAGAAAATCCGTGTCCGAGGCGCTCCGCTTCATTTCGGAGCTCACCTTCTCGGAGGCGGACGCCGCCATCGCGCGGGATATAATCAAGGAGATCAAGGCCCGCCTCGGCTTCCTTATCTCCGTGGGACTGGACTATCTCACCCTTTCCCGTAAGGCAGGCACCCTTTCCGGCGGCGAAGCCCAGAGAATAAGGCTGGCCACCCAGATAGGAAGCTCACTTGTTGGCGTGCTCTATATCCTGGACGAGCCCTCCATCGGTCTGCATCAGCGGGATAACTCCAGGCTCATTGAAACTCTCAAGCGCCTGCGCGACCTTGGCAACACCGTTATCGTGGTTGAGCACGACGAGGACACCATGCTGGCATCCGATTATATCGTTGATATAGGTCCCGGAGCCGGTGTGCACGGCGGAAGCATCGTGTCCATTGGCACACCCGAGGAGGTGGCAGCAGACGTGAACTCCATCACGGGCGATTACCTTTCCGGAAGGAAGAGCATCCCCTTTCCCGAAAAAAGACGCGAGGGCAACGGCAGCTCCCTCCGTGTCGTCGGTGCAAGGGAGAATAACCTGAAAAATATCACGGTGGAGTTTCCTCTCGGCAAGCTCGTCTGCGTGACGGGCGTGTCCGGCTCGGGCAAATCGAGCCTTGTGAATTCCATCCTCTATAACACACTGGCGCGCGACCTTAACCGCGCTCACACCTTCCCCGGTAAATGCGACAGAGTTGAAGGCCTTGAAAATCTCGATAAGGTCATATGCATCGACCAGAGCCCCATCGGACGCACACCCAGGTCCAATCCCGCAACATACACGGGACTTTTCACCGACCTGCGCACCCTTTACGCAATGACCCCCGATTCAAAGCTCCGCGGCTACGGCCCCGGCCGCTTCTCCTTCAACGTCCGCGGCGGACGCTGCGAGGCCTGCGAGGGCGACGGCGTGAAGAAGATCGAGATGCATTTTCTTCCCGACGTGTACGTGACCTGCGACGTTTGCCACGGCCACAGATATAACCGCGAGACCCTCGAGGTCAAGTATAAGGGCAAGAATATCAACGACGTCCTCAATATGACGGTGGAGGAGGCGCTGAACTTCTTCTCCGAGTATCCCAAGATAAGGCGCAAGCTTGCCACGCTTTACGACGTGGGCCTCGGCTATATAAAGCTGGGGCAGCCCTCAACGACCCTTTCGGGCGGCGAGGCGCAGCGCGTCAAGCTGGCCACCGAGCTTTCCAAGCGCGACACGGGACGCACTGTGTACGTGCTGGACGAGCCCACAACGGGTCTTCACACCGATGACGTAAGGAAGCTTATCGGCATCCTGCACCGCCTCGTCGACGCCAAAAATTCCGTTATCGTTATTGAACATAATCTCGATATGATAAAGACCGCCGACTGGATCATAGATCTGGGACCCGAGGGCGGCGACGGCGGAGGCACACTCGTTGCCGAGGGCACGCCTGAGGAGGTCGCCGAGTGCGAAGCCTCCTACACGGGCCGCTATCTCAAGCCGAAGCTGGGCATAATGTGAATTTCAATACACGCGCGAGAACACCTCCGCTTCGGCGGAGGTGTTCTTATATTGTTTACAATTATTTTCCGCCGATGCTTGACAAACCGATTTTATAGTGGTAAATTATATACATCGTTAGCACTCGCGTCTTTTGAGTGCTAAAACGAAGGGTTTCGAAAAACCTACTGTCACAAAAACTGCGAGAGGAGGCGAAAAAGGGTGGCACACATGGACAGAGAGCGCCATTTGACGGAGCTTTCGGAGCGCCAGAAGCTCATACTTCGTGAGATAGTTGATTCTCACATCAAAAACGGTGAGCCTGTGGGCTCCAAGGCGTTGACCTCCCTTGGCGACAAGCGCTATTCCTCCGCAACCATAAGAAACGAGATGGCACATCTTGAGGAGATCGGCTATCTTGAATCTCCCCACACCTCCGCAGGCAGAGTGCCCACGGAGCTGGGATACCGTTTCTACGTTGATATGCTCCGCGAGCGCTACGAAATGACGAGCCGCGAGCTTGAGTCTCTCAAGCTGATGACGGCGGCGAAGATATCGGAGCTGGACACCATCCTTGAAACGGCAACGAAGCTCGCAAGCTCCATGACAAATTACACGGCTCTCGCTATCCGTCCGAGACGCTCCCCCACAACGGTGCAGCGCTTCGAGGCGGTGTTCCTGAACGAGCGCAAGCTGCTTCTGGTTTTAATGTTTTCCGATGAAAATATCAAGACCGTCCACGTGGACAGCAGGGAAAGGCTCACAAGAGAAGCCGTTGCCCGCCTTTCCGACGTTCTGAACAGATACGTTGCAGGCGTTACCGCCGAGGCGATAACACTCCCCGTTATCGTTGAGATGGAAATGCAGATGGAGCGGTACGCATCGTTGGTGAATCCCATAATCAAAACGGTGTACGAGGCCATGAACGACGGCAGCGGCGGCGACGTGAAGGTGGAGGGAATGAACAACCTTCTCTCATACCCCGAATATTCGAGCATCGATTCCGTTAAGGATATGCTTTCAATGCTCGACAGACGGGAAGACATCGTGAAGCTCGTGTCCGACGCCGACGGCGACGACGTGAACGTTTATATCGGAAGCGAAAACGCAGTTGATGTGAAGGGAAATTCCTCCCTCGTGTTCCGCACCATAAAGCGCGGAGGCGAGGTGGTCGGTGCCATCGGCATCATTGGACCGCGAAGAATGGACTATTCCCGCGTTATCGCCCTGATCGAAAAGATAGCGGGCAACGTTTCCGACGCAGTGGACCGCACACCGCTGTTGCCCCCGGGCGACGAAGAGGAGACAGTATGAACAGCGTTGGTAAGATGGTGCTCGCGCGCACCTGTGTTGGCTGCGGGCAGTGCGAGTCCCTTTGCGAAAACGGCGCAATAACGATGAAGGACGGCGAGCTTGGATTTCCCGTTCCCTTCATTGATGAAGAAAAATGCACCGACTGCGGTAAATGTATAAAGAGCTGTCCTTTTTCGGATGAATGCGAAGAGGACGACTGACTACCCCATTAAAGTGAGGAAATAATGAACGAAGAAAAGATCGTGAACGAAAACGTTGCCGAGGAAGAAAAGGCGGCGGAAACGGCGGAGAAGCCGAAGGAAAAGGAAACAAAAAAAGCAAAAGAGCTGAAGGCGGAAGTGGCTGAGCTTGCGAAGAAAAACGAAGAGCTTGCAGCGTCCCTTGCCGAGGCAAACGATAAGTATCTCCGTCTGGCGGCGGAATACGAAAACTTCAGAAAGAGAAGTCAGCGCGAGCGCGAGGGCATCTACGGTGACGCATACGCCGATGCGATAGCAAAGCTTTTGCCTACCCTCGACAATCTTGAGCGCGCATCCCAGTACACGGACCCCGAAAAGCTTGCCGACGGCGTGAAAATGATCCTCGGCGGCTTGCCCGACACTCTCGCTTCCCTCGGCGTTGAAGCCTTCGGCGAATCGGGCGAGGTCTTCGACCCCAATTTCCACAACGCGGTTATGATGGTGAGCGACCCCGAGCACGAGTCGGGCGTTATCGTAAACGTGCTCCAGCGCGGCTATAAGCGCGGAGATAAGGTCCTTCGCTATGCGATGGTCACCGTTGCGGAATAAGTATTATATAAGCTGAAACCAAACAAAATAAACATATATTATTTCGGAGGAAATTAAAAATGGCAAAAATTATAGGCATAGATCTCGGTACGACAAACTCCTGCGTTGCAGTATTTGAGGGCGGCGAGCCCACCGTTATCCCCAATCCCGAAGGAGCAAGAACGACTCCTTCCGTAGTTGCATTCTCCAAGACCGGCGAGCGTCTGGTCGGTCAGGTTGCAAAGCGTCAGGCTGTAACCAACCCCGATAAGACCATCAGCTCTATCAAGCGCGATATGGGTACCGACAAGAAGGTTTCCATCGACGGCAAGAGCT
>JAZMZX010000010.1:0-8304 GCA_045586225.1 Eubacteriales bacterium | reverse complement strand
GGAATCGATCTCCTTTGCCAGTGCAAGACCGCGGGTGAAGGCTTCCTTGAATTCGGGGTTGGGGTTCTTGATGCCGGGGAAGCGTCCGTCGGGGATCATTTCTTCGGCAACGGGGGTCAGATGCTTGAGACCCATGCGGGAGATGACTTCGGGCACCAGCTTGTAGCCTGCGCCGTAGAGGGGAGTGTAAACGATCTTAAGGGAATCGGCAACGGCCTTCACGGTTTCAAGGTCAACGGCCTGCTCGAGCACGCAGGCGAGGTATGCCTCGTCGGTCTCCTTGCCGATAACGGTGAGCAGAGGGCTCTTTTCAGCCTCGGCGTAGGGGATGCGCTTAACGTCGCCGAAGATATCTACGTTTTCCATGGACTCTGCAACCTTAGCCGCGTGGTCCGGAGGAAGCTGTGCGCCGTCTTCCCAGTATGCCTTGTATCCGTTATATTCGGAGGGGTTGTGGGATGCGGTGATATTGATGCCTGCGATGCAGTTATGGTGACGGATAGCGAAGGAAAGGGTGGGAGTGGGGCGAAGCTCGTCGAAGATGAAAACGCGGATGCCGTTTGCAACGAGAACGGAAGCCGCGGTCTCTGCGAAGAGACGGGAGTTGATGCGGCTGTCGTATGCGATGGCAACGCCGCGCTCACATTCACCGCAGCCGATGATGAGCTCAGCAAGACCCTGTGTGGCGTGAGCCACGGTGTATACGTTCATTCTGTTTGTGCCTGCCGCCATTGTGCCGCGGAGGCCTGCGGTGCCGAAGGAAAGATAGGAAACAAAGCGGGATTTGAGCTCGGTCTCGTCCTCGGCGATGGCGCGAAGCTCAATCTTGTATTCCTCGTCGACAACGGGGGAGGAGAGCCATTTTTCGTATGCGGTTCTGATGTTGTTTTCCATAGTTTTCTCCTATGTTTTATGTAAATTTGTTTTTCGTTTTAAAAGCGGATGCTGACTTCACCGGAGGAGAGGTATCGCACCCGGCCGTCCTCAGGGAGGACCTTCAGCCTGCAGTCGGAGGTCACGTCCAGCGCCCGGGCATGGTAATCCTCCGCGCCGTCGAAGGTGTGAACGGTCACGCTGCAGCCAAGGTGGCATATGAGGTCACGATATTCGTCGGCGATGCTTCCGATGGCGGGAAGCCTTTCGAAAAAGCCGTTCACGGTCTCGGCGATAACGTCGTCGGCGGAAAAACGCCCGCAAATGTGCTCGGAAAGCGACGTGGCAACGGGCGGCAGGTCGGTGTTGCTGACGTTGATGCCTATTCCCACCACAACGTGGACGGTGTCCTTCACGGTCAGTGATTCGGAAAGGATGCCGCCGAGCTTTTTGCCTCCAAGGATAAGGTCGTTTACCCATTTGAGCCTTACGTCGGCACCGTAAAGGCTGCGGAGCGCCGCAGCAGCGGCCACTCCCGCAGCAGGGGTGACGCAGGATATCAGGTGCGCATCCTTGACGGGGATGGGAAAATTAAAGCTGAAATAGATGCCGCCCTCCTCCGAGGAGAAGCTTCTGCCAAGCCTTCCTCTGCCGCCCGTTTGCCTGTGGGCGGTGATTATGACGGCGGACGTGTCTCCGCCGCGAATGCGGGAGAGAAGGTCCTTGTTTGTGGATCCGGTCACAGGGGTGACAACGGTGCGGATGCCGGTCTTTTCTTCCGTCAAAATACCGTCCGACGGGATAAACATTGAGCCGGCCATCAGTTTACGTTGTTATACATACCCATAAGGGTGTAGTGCGGGTGATACATATTCATGTAGAGGATGAAAGGGAGAGGACCGCTTCCCGCCGTGAACACGAAGGAGTATATCTCACCGTCGCGCTCGGAGGGGGTGAAGGATATCTCCGATATTCCAAGCCCCGTTTCCTTTGCCGCTTCGGCAATGAGGAGGGCTTCGTTTCCGTTTGCGGGAGCAGATATCTCGATAAATTTCGGGTGCTCCGTTATGGGGGTCACAGACCTGCCGCACAGAGCGTATCTCGTGACGTTCTCGTCCGTTCCCACGGTGGCAACGGCGGATATTTTCAGGTCGTACATGTCTATCATGCGGTAAAAGGAGCGGAGCCGTCCGTCGCGCTTGTTCTTGATGGGGAGGATGCAGTAGTCGGCATCGCCGTCCAGCACGGCGTCGCAGGCGGAGGAAATCCTTTCCGCAGGCATAGGTGTCAGCTTAAGGCTGCGGCGGAATATCTCCAGGGCTGCGTCGGCACCTCCGCCGGAAACGAAGGCGGTGCGGTTTTTCTTTTCGCCGCTTTCGGATGAGGGGGCGTTATACACGGGCTCGCCGAAGCGAAGCTTATAGAGCTCGTGAAGGGAGAGGGCAAGGTCTGCTCCGTTTTCGCCTGAGGGGGCTATCCTTCCGGCTTCGGAAAGGATGGTCTCGGCCTCGGGAGAAAGAGGCGCGTTTGCGGAATAAAGCTCCGCTGCCTCATCGCCCAGAGCGGAGAGGGTGAGCCTTGCAAGCTCCTTTATATATGCCAGCCTCACGGTGCTTCCGCGAAGCATATCGTCGGAGGCATCACGGAGCCCGTTTGCGATTATGTTCAGCTTTTCTCGGTTCACGGCGCGCCTCCTTTCGGTTTGTTAAATGCGGTTTAAAATGTCGTAGCTTTCTTTGAGGAATTCCTGCATCTCGTCGGCGGTGAGCTCACGTCTGGAAAGACGGCACAGAGACCACACGTGCTTTGCGATGCGGCGGCTGTCCTCATCGGACTCGGAATCCTCCAGCTTTTTGATGATGCCGTTTTCCACGTTCACCGTAAGGGAAACGTTCTTTGCGCCGGTGTCGGCAGGCATGCCGTACATGCGCATCATATCGTTCATTCGGCGGGAGTCTTCGTTTTCGGTGATGATGGCGGGAGTTTCTCCGTCGCGCAGATGCTCAAAGGTAACGGCAAGCTCTGCATTGCCCGATACCTCCCTGAAAAGGGAAACGAGCTTTTCGCTGCTGTGGGCGTCACCCTCCGTCTTCAGCACGTCGTCGATGGCGGCATCGACTCTGACGAAGCGGCAGCTCTTGTCGCTTTCCAGAAGACCGATGAACTGAGTGTCGATGACGGTGTTCAGATGAACGACGGTGATGCCTTCCTTTTCGTATGCGGAAACGTACTGCGCCTCTGCTATCCTGTCGTTGCAGTAGTACACCTTGCCCTCGTGCTTTTCCTTTGCCGCCTTGAGATATTCGTCGGCGGTGAGGAATCTTCCGTCTGTGGTGGGGAGGAGCATGGAGTTTTTTACGCGGTCGTAGAACTTGCGGTCGCGCAGACAGCCGTACTCGATGAAGGTCTTGACGTCGTTCCATATCTCCTCGTAGCGGGGACGGTCGGTGTTGTAAAGGCCTGTCAGCTTGTCTGCCACCTTTTTGACGATGTGAGCAGACACCTTTGAAACGTAGCTGTTATTCTGCAGATAGCTGCGGGAAACGTTCAGAGGAAGCTCGGGGCAATCGAGAACACCGCGGAGCATCAGAAGATATTCGGGGATGACCTCCTTGATGTTGTCGGCAACGAATACCTGATTATAGTAAAGCTTTACCTGACCCTCAAGGCTTTCGTATTCGTTTGTGATCCTGGGGAAATAGAGGATGCCCTTGAAATTCAGGGGATAATCTGCGGAGATGTGAATGTGGAAAAGAGGATCGCGGTAGTCGCCGAAAACGCGGTGATAAAAATTGCGGTATTCCTCGTCGGTGCATTCGGAGGGGTTCTTCTGCCAAAGGGGAGTAACGTCGTTGATGGGCTTGCAGGTGCAGCTGTCACCGCATTGGTGGCCGTCCTCGTGGCAGTGGCATTCGCCGTCGCCATGGCTGTGGCCGCAGTGGCACTCGTGGTCCTCGCCGTCGGAAAAATAAATGGGAACGGGAAGGAAGGAGCAATATTTATCGAGGATCTCGCGTACCTTTGCGGAGGTGAGGAATTCTCTTTCGTCCTCGGTGATGTGCATGATAACGGAGGTGCCCCGTCCGCAGTCCTCCTCGGGTGCGGATATCGAGTATTCGCCGCCTTCGTTGCACACCCATTTAACGGCGTCGGCGCCGGTGTAGGATCTTGTGATAACGTCAACGGTGTCGCTGACCATAAAGGAGCTGTAGAAGCCGAGACCGAAGTGGCCGATGATGCCGTCGCCGCCGCCCTCGCCTTCGTATTTTTCGATGAATTCAAGCGCACCGGAAAGGGCGATCTTGCAGATATAGCGGTTGAGCTCGTCCTCCGTCATGCCGATGCCGTTGTCGCGGACGGTGAGAGTGCCCTCGTCGCGGTCGAGGATAACGTCGATGCGGAATTCCTCTTCGTTTATGCCGGAGACCTCGCCGAGAGAGGAGAGGCGGCGAAGCTTTGTGATAGCGTCGCAGGCGTTGGACACGATCTCGCGAAGGAATATCTCCTTTTCGGAATAGAGCCACTTTTTGATTATGGGAAATATATGTTCTGTTTCGACGGATATGCCGCCATGCTTTTTGTTTTCTGACATTGTGTTTTACCTCTTGATACTTAGGGAGGCGGGGGGATGCGCCCCTTACGGGAAGTCCGCGTATACACCTACCAACCCAATTTAATTATAAAGCCGGGAGTCCTCATTGTCAAGAATGAGGCGGGAATTAACGAAATCACGGCTTGCAAAATCTCCGCCGTTGTGGTATACTGTTATTCGCTTTCGGAGTGAGTATTGCCCGCAGGTGCGGTATTCAGTCGGGAAAAGCGATAATAAACAGGCTTGTCCCCATAGTTAAATGGATATAAGGGCCCCGTGCGACGCACGGGAGCCTTGATACTCGCTTTGCTCGTATTAACAAACTCCTCCTAAGTAAACAACCAAACAACAAAAGCCATCACGCCCCCATAGTTAAATGGATATAACAAACCCCTCCTAAGGGTTAGTTATGGGTTCGATTCCCGTTGGGGGTGGAAAATTCCGCACACTCAGGTGTGCGAAATTTTTTATTCAACGGTCACCTCTGTCGCCCTTATTTGTCGGGTACGGAATTATGGATAAGAAAGAAAAACGGCTTTACATTTTGCCCGCCGACCTTTATAATATAATTTAACCAAAGCCTAATAAACGGAGGGTGAATACTGTGAACATCAACATAAGAAAAAACATCGGACATGAGATCAATCCGCGGATGATAGGCCTCTTTTTCGAGGACATAAACTACGCGGCAGACGGCGGCCTTTACGCCGAAATGATAGAAAACCGCTCCTTTGAGTTCCTTCGTGCAGGCGGAACGAACTGCGACTATTACGTGGAATACGACGGCGGCTACGGCTGGGCTGCGTACCCCGAAAATGCCGACGTGAAGCTCCGCTTCGTTATGGGAAGCCCTCTTGCAGAGGAGAATCCTCACTATATGAGAGTGACGGCAGGTGCCGAAGGCGCAGGCTTTTCCAATAAGGCGTACAGCGGCATCACCTTACGCCGCGGCATGAGCTATAACGTGACGTTCTTTGCAAGATGCGTCCGCTACAGCGGAGACTTCACCGTTTCCGTTACTAAGGACGGCAAGACCTACGGTAAGGCTACCGTTTCCTCCTCCGATTACATCGAGGAGACCTACAATTTCTTCCGCAAGTATACCCTCACCCTTGAGGCTGAGGACGATACCACCGGTGCGCTTTTCGTGTTGACTCTTTCCGAGGCGGGCATCGTTGAATTCGACTTCGTTTCAATGTTCCCGGCCGATGCCGTTGCCGGCGTTTTCAGACGCGACCTTTTCGAGCTTCTCCGCGATATGCATCCCGGATTCATGCGCTTCCCCGGCGGCTGCATCATTGAGGGAAACACCCTCGTGAACAGATACAGATATAAGGATTCTCTCGCAGAGCCCTGGCGCAGAAAGAACAACTGGAACCGCTGGGCGGTGCACGGAACGGGTCCCGAGAACAATTTTGAAACGAGATTCTCTCACTATAACCAGACCCTCGGTCTCGGCTTCTACGAATACTTCCTTCTCTGCGAAATGATCGGTGCCGAGCCTCTCCCCGTGCTCAGCGTGGGACTTGCGTGCCAGTATCAGTCCACGGAGCTTGTGACGGTGGACAGCTCCGAGTTCCGTGAATTCGTGCAGGATGCCGTTGATCTTCTCGAATTTGCAAACGGCGACGTTACCACCAAGTGGGGCGCTGTCCGCGCAAAGATGGGACATCCCGCTCCCTTCGGACTTAAGATGCTGGGTATCGGCAACGAGCAGTGGCAGACGGAGAAGGCAGATTTCTTCGAAAGATACTGCATCTTTGAAAAGGCCGTTCACGAGTACGATCCCAACGTGATGCTCATCGGCTCCGCAGGACCCGACATCACCTCCGAAAGATACAAAAAGGCTTGGGACTTCTATCGCATCCACGAAAATGAAGCAGGCTTTGCATATGCTGTGGACGAGCACTATTACGTTGCTCCCGACTGGCTCTTCGACCACGTTGATTTCTACGATAACTACAGCCGAAAGATCAAGGTCTTCTCCGGCGAATACGCAGCGCATCCCCGTATCCACGTTGAGCGCCCCTTCGAGAGAAACACTCTGAACGGCGCCGTTGCCGAGGCTGCGTTCCTCACGGGTATCGAGCGCAATTCCGACGTTGTCGTGCTTGCGTCCTATGCACCTCTCTTCTCCCGCGTGGGCTATTCCCAGTGGGCACCCGATATGATCTGGTTCGACGATGAGATCGCGTTCGGCTCCCCCAGCTACTACGTGCAGAAGCTTTACGGCGAGAATCTGGGCGACGTGACCCTTAAGACAGACGGCGAAGAGAAGGAAGCGGCAAAGGAAGGCGTTTACTATTCGCTCACATATAAGAAGGAAAGCGACACCGTTATCGTGAAGGTGGCAAACCGCAACGATAAGCCTATGGATATCAGACTCGCCCTCGACGATGCCTTTGCAGGCAAGACGGGCTACACCGCAGAGGTGCTTTGCCACAGTGATTATAACGCGTATAACAGCCCCGAGGCTCCCGAAAACGTGAAGCCCTATGAGGTGAAGGGAGCCGTTGCGGAGGGGATCACCCTTCCCGCAATGTCCTTCGCCGTTATCAGAATATAAAAGGGCCTATGATATACGAGCGTGGGTTCGTATCAAAGGAGCCTATACTGAAAGGCTGGTCCGTTGATAAAAAGTTCCGCGTGGAAACGGAGTCGGGGGAAACGTACCTTCTCCGCGAGTCTCCGCCTGAGCGGTATAGCAGACGCAAACACGCTCACGAGGCCATGGGCAAGCTTACGGCCTTTGACGTGCCGATGCCAACGCCCGTTGAGTTCGGCACCTTTGAGGGCGGTGTTTACACTCTTGAGACCTTCATTGAGGGAGAGGACGCAGAGGCGGTGATACCCGCTTTGTCTAAGGAGGAGCAGTACCGATTCGGGATCGAGTCAGGGCGTATACTGAAAAAGATACACTCCATCCCTGCGCCCGAAAGTGTGAACGGGGCTCCGCTTCCGTCCTGGTCTGAAAGGTATTCCGCAAAGATAGACCGTAAGCTGAAAGCGTACCGGGAGTGCCCATACAAATACGAAAACGGCGAGGTCTTCGTGGAATACGTGAAGGCGCACCGTCATCTCATCGGGGACAGGCCTCAGACATATCAGCACGGGGACTACCACATCGGCAATATGCTTGTCTCGAAAAGCGGCGAGCTTTGCGTTATCGATTTCGACCGCGACGATTACGGCGATCCCTGGGAGGAATTCAACCGCATCGTGTGGTGCGGACAGAAGGCACCCTGCTTCGGCGCCGGAATGATCGACGGATATTTCGACGGGGAGGTGCCGGAGAGATTCTGGCAGCTTCTTGCCCTCTACATCGCAAACAATACTCTCTCGTCTCTCCCGTGGGCGGTGCCCTTCGGAGAGGACGAGGTGGAAAAATTCCTGCGTCAGGGCGCGGAGATACTTGAGTGGTACGACGGAATGAACACCGTCATACCGGGCTGGTACTATTGGAAATAAAAAAAGACCGCCGACGGAAGTCGGCGGCTTTTTTTGTCGTTTTTGCGTTTCGCTCATAAACTGAAAAGAGGTATTCAAGTGACGATGAGGGAGGGGAGATATAATGAGAAACAAAATGGGGGCGGCTCCTTGGGCTGTTGCGTATATAACGGGGAGTGAGGCTTATCCGCGGCTTCACGGCAAGGTGGAATTTTTCAAGACCGGAGACGGCGTCGCCGTTGCCTTCGATATTAAGGGGCTGCCCGAAAACGGAAGCGGCTTTTTCGGGTTCCACATTCACGGGGGAGAGGACTGCGGAGGGGAGGGGTTTGCCGACACTAAGGGGCACTATAGCTGCGGCGGGGAGGCGCATCCGATGCATTCGGGCGACC
>JAZMZX010000009.1:0-11661 GCA_045586225.1 Eubacteriales bacterium | reverse complement strand
CTTAACGGTAACGGCAATACCCAGCTTACCCTTATGGCATTCGGTATGGGCGATAACGAGGTTCTCGTTCACATCAAGGATGCTAACGATCTTGCAAACGCACTTGGCGCACTTCCCGGAAATCTTCTCTACGGAAGATCCTCCACTAACTGCGAGGCTGGCTTTACCGGCGTTGCAAACTATATCAAGAATCATGACGATAGTCTCAAGAATGCATACGTTATCTTCATTTCCGACGGTAACATAAACACCGACGAGACCGCAAGAAAATTCGATACCGACTGGAGAAAGTTCTCCACCAAATTCGGCGCACTTACCACCGCGCAGGCTATGTTCGAGGGGGCTGTTAGATACGGCGAAAACCTTCCTGCATCCTTCGTTACCATGTTTGGTGAGCGTTTTGAAGGCGCTACCAGAGATGAGATCCTTGAAAGAGTATTCGCGGGCGGCGAAGTGAGCGAAGAAGAATTCTACGAATTCGCAGAAATTATCTGGGACGACGTATATGCGTATTCCGGATTGACCGAAGATACCGAATATCCCATTTCCGTTGTTGAACGTGCTTTCGTTAAGTACGACAAGGAAAACGGCACCTACGTTCAGGATATTTTCTACTACAGCACCTATAAGAGCACTTTCGTAACTTATCCTGATCGCTGGGCTCGCACTCCCGTGGCTGCGGATGCTCTCGCGGCAATGGAAGAGGTTGCAGCTATGTACGTTGTTGACTATGACGGCTACACCGCATGGATGGATACCGGCATCACAAACGAAAAGTCCACCTTCGTACAGTCTAACGGTATTTCGGGTCTTTGCACCGCTCTTGAAGGAACCATTAAAGAGCTTTCCAAGACTCCTTACGATGATATTATCGTTACCGACTACATGAGCAAGTGGGTACTCCTTGATAAGGATACCATCAAGATCGTTGACGTAGCTGCAGATAAGGTTATCTGGACGTCTGTTAATGGCTGGCTCATTGCTGAGGAGCTTCGCCCCACAGCTAAGGAGAGCCCCGTTGTTATCGAGCTGGTTCCCCCCGCAGATTACGAAGCAGGCGGCGCTGACGTTGTTGGCAACGTTTCCGGCGATATTTACAAGCTCACATGGTACGTTATGGACGGCACTCTGCTCCGCTCCGATAACTATCGCATTGAATATGAAGTAATCGTTGACGTTGAAGAAGAAGGCTTCGAATACGGCGAATTCTATCCCGCAAACGGAAACACTGAGATCCGTCACAAGGACAGACACGGCAACGAGTTCAAGAAGGAAATCAAGGTTCCCGACGTCGTTACCACGATCACCGTTTCCGGCCAGAAGACCTGGAACGACGCAAACGACCAGGACGGCAAGCGTCCCGAATCCATCACCATCAACCTCCTTGCTGACGGCGTAGTCGTTGAAAGCAAGACTGTTACCGAAGCTGAAGGCTGGGCATGGACGTTTGATAACCTTCCTAAGTATGTAGACGGCGCACTCGTTGAGTACACCATCACCGAAGAAGCAGTAGACGGTTACACCTCTGTAGTTAACGGCTTCGATGTAACCAACACTTATGTTCCCGAAACTGTTGAAGTTTCCGGCTCCAAGACCTGGAACGACGCAAACGACCAGGACGGCATCCGTCCCGAATCCATCACCATCCACCTCTATGCAAACGGTGGGCTCGTTGACACTAAGGTAGTTACCGAAGAAGACAGCTGGGCATGGACCTTTGAAGGTCTTGCAAAGTATGCTGCAGGCGTTGAGATCGAATACTTCATCACTGAGGACGAAGTTGAAGGCTACGATACCGTTATCAACGGCTTCAATGTAATCAATACTCACGTTCCCGAAACTGTTGAAGTTTCCGGCTCCAAGACCTGGGTAGATGCAGATGACCAGGACGGCATCCGTCCCGAATCCATCATCATCCGCCTCTACGCAGACGGCACGGAGATTGATACCATCACCGTTACCGAAGAAGACGGCTGGGCATGGACCTTCGCAAACCTTCCCAAGTATGCTGCAGGCGAAGAGATCGTTTACACCATCTCTGAAGACAAAGTTGATGGCTACGAAACCGTTATCGACGGCTTTGATGTAACCAATACTCACGTTCCCGAAACTGTTGACATCAAGGTTAACAAGGTTTGGGATGACGAAGAGGACTACGACGGCCTCCGTCCCGAATCCATCACCATCAAGATTCTCGTAAACGGCGAAGTTATCGCAACTGCTGAAGTTACCGCAGCTGACGGCTGGGCATGGGAATTCACCGGCCTTGCAAAGTATGCTGCAGGCGTTGAGATCGAATACGAGGTATCCGAGGTAGAAGTAGACGGATACGAATCCTCCGTAAGCGGCAGCGTTATCGACGGCTTCGTGATCACCAACACGCACGATATCATCAACGATGATCCCACACCCGAGGCTCCCGAAACCGATACCGATACCGATGAGTCCGACGATGAATCCGATACCGATGAAGAAGTAGAGATCGGTGACGATGAAGTACCGCTCGCTCCCACTCCCTCCAATCCTCCCAAGACCGGAGACAATGCGAGAGTTTCATGGTATGTTGTAACGTTCGTATCCATCACGGCGATGATCATCCTTGCTCTTCAGCTCAGAAGAAAGAAAACCGAATCTGAGGAATGATCCGCAGGATGAACGGTAGCTTATAAAAAATAAAAGAGCCGTGTCGGTATTACCGACACGGCTTTTTTGCTAAAAAGCACCGCCGCACACGGTTGATACGGTGTGCATCGGCGCTGTATGCTTTTGGAGTAGTGAATTATTTAAGTGTGATTTTGATGCAATTGGTGTACTCGACATGAAACTTGGCGAAAGCTTAACGGTGAGTATTTCAAAACTGAAGGAGAAGAGTCCGGCGTTCCCATTCATCAATGGCTACGGATGCCGATTTTCACGTGGCGGAGTATTCAAAAAGAGATTCTGATGACGGTGAACGTCAAAAAATAAGTGTATACCTGATATTTTATTAAGCAGCATTGAAAAACGCCCCCTTTCGGGGGCGTTTTTAACGTTCAGTTCACGTGGATCCTCAGAACTGTGACGGAATACTTATGAGCCGTATAGTTGAACCTTTCGGAAACCCCCTCAAGCTCGTAGCTTTCCATGGTCACGTCTTCTTTTTCACCGAGAATATTGTCGTTTGTGAGGCTTGTGCCTGCCACAAGGTCAACGGAAGCCGTGGAGGAAACGGTTCCGTGGGCGCCCGAGATGTCGATGGCGAAGGTCTTTGCCTTGCCCGTTACGTTCACGAGCTTGATGATGATATCACCCGTTTCGTCGGTGCTGACGACCTGATAGCTCGTTGCTTCCGCATCGTCGCGGATGGTATAGTCGATATAGAGCTTGCCGTCTATGTAGCATTTCACGTTGTGTCCGCTGACCACCACCTTAAGCTCGTAGGTGGTTCCTGTCCTAACGGTGAAGTTTCGCTCCGTGCCGACCAGCTGATCGGTTTTCGTTCCGTTTTCAACCTTTTGTAAGCAGGTCACGGTGTTGCCCCAGCCGCCTATGTTCCAGAAATAATTGTTGTCCTTGCTGTTAACGGCAAAGGGGATGATAAAGCCCTCGGCACCGCTCATTTTTGTGGCGGAAACTGTGAAGGTGTAGTTTTCCCAATTCCGTTTGCCGAAATACATAACCGTGCCGGTGTTGAAATACTTATCTGTGTTCGTCGTTCCGCTGGACTGATAAAGCTGACCGTTTTTGACCGACCAGTTTCCGTCTGCGATCTTCTGCCAGTCCTCAAGAGAAGTCTTTTCGTCGAAGGTGTCTTTGGCAAGCACCTCGCCCGTATCGTTGTCAACGACGAGCACGTCGTCGAATTTTGCCACGGTGCTCCAGGTACCAACGCCGATCTTGCCTTCGAAGGCAACCTTGTCAACGTCGGCTCCGGTAAGGGTGGAGCTGAGCACCGATGTTCCCACGTTTTTGGAGAACGCTTTCTGCACGTAATAGTTTATGGAGGCTGTGGAGGTGCGATTGTTGAACCAGATAAGGTCGGGCGCCCAGTGGAGTCCCGTCAGATTGCCGAAGAGGGGGGCATACGCTGCCATGCGTACGATGTCGCCGTTTCGCTCAAGACCCGTCATGTAGGCAGCCTCGGCGAGAGCAGCCTTCAGCTGATTGGAGCGCGCCGCGTATTCGCCGAGGAACACGGGAATAGCGCCTCCGAACACGGTGTCCGTCAGGCTGTCGCGGCTGTAATTGTCGGGATCATAATAATCTGCATTTGCCAAAAACCATTCGGGTTCGTTGTAATAGTGGTGGTCGATGGCACCGGTGTAGTCGAGCAGAGTCTTGCCATCGTGACGGCTGAGCCAGCTCTTGGTGTTCTTGTATGCGTCGATGTAGTGGGATCCGCTGTCGCCATCATCGACACCTGCCGAATACATCAGCTCGATTTCCTCGAAAAGCTCCGGGTCATCGGCTCTCGCTTTTTCAAAGGCATCAACGAAGGCTTCGTAGTGCTTATAGTAGCTGTTTCCCCATTGTTCGTTGCCGATTCCGATATATTTCAGCTCAAATGGCTCCTCGTGGCCCATTTCGGCGCGAACCTTGCCCCATTCCGTGTCGATATCGCCGCGGCAGAACTCAACAAGGTCGAGTGCGTCCTTTATGAATCTGTCGCATTCCGCAGAGCCAATGGCGGCGGCTTCACCCCCGGACTGGCCCTGGCAGGCAACTCCGCAGTTCAGCACAGGCACGCCAACGGCGCCGATATCCTCCGCCAGAAGGAAGTATTCGTAGAATCCGAGACCGTACGTCATATAAGAAGGATATTCGTCATCTGTCAAACTTTCGTTTGTCCACAGGTTCACGCCCTGCTTTCTTGCGGCTACGTCACCGTAGGTGCCGCCGAAAAGATAGGGATCGCCGTTTTCGTCGGCGCCGACGGAATCCTTCCAATTATAAGCGGTGCCGAGGGTCATTCCCTCAATGATGCAGCCACCGGGGAATCTTATGAATGCGGGCTCAAGAGCCTCAAGCTTTTCCGCAAGGTCGCGGCGAAGCCCGTTTTCGCGCCCCTTATAGGTGTCTTCGGGGAAGAGCGACACCATATCGAATGCGGCCTTTCCTTCGTCGATGGTAACGTTCAGCTTAACGTTCATCGCCGAGGTGGATGATGTTGTGAGCGTGAGGGAATGCTTCTGCCAGTCGGAGCCCACAGAATCGATCTTTCCCTCGGCAAGTACGTTCTTGCCGGCGGTGATCGAAACGTAAACGGGTCCTTCGTAGCCGTCAATGCCGCGGGCATAAACGGTGAAGATATAGGAGGCGTCCTTCTTCACGGCCATTCCGTCCAGAAAGCCTTTGTTTGCAATGCCCGCAGGCTCGCCTGATTCGTTTGTGATAACGACGTAATTGGGATTGTTTGCATTCAGCGCACCCGAGGGATCGTTTTTGATCACCTCTTTTTTCACGTCACCCACAGAGCTCCAGCCGTGTAGCTCGTCGCCCTTGGCGTATTTTGTGAATTCAAAGGAACGGTTCTGCACCATTTCGGCATAAAGTCAGCCGTCGGCGGCAAAGTTTATATCTTCAAAAAAGATGCCGAAAAGAAGGTCGCTGATGTCGTGCATTCCCTTTGATGCGTCGATGCTCAGCCCGTAGTTTGCTTCGTCGGCGTTGTACGAGCCGATCTCGCCGCCTTTGCCGAATACGGTGTCGGTCTTGTCAACGACGTCGCCGCCTTCATCCTCGCCCGTGTCCTCGGTCTCATCCTCGGGAGGCAACGATTCGTCAGTACGTTCCGTACTGCTTTCCGTACCGCTTTCAAAGATGCTTTCTTTTTCGGTATCCCCGCTGCTGTCGGGGTGAGCCTCGCCGTTTGGTGAGCATGCCCACAGCATGAGCATGGAGGCTGCCAGCGCTGCCGCCGTGATCTTTCTGAAAATGACGGTCATAATGATTCTCCAATCCGCCCTATGGCTTTGTTTTCAGTGGATTTACGTTCTTATTTTATCACGGAAAGGTGCCCCTTGTAAATAATTTGCCACCAAAGGGCAAAAAATAACGCCCGCCGTAAGCGGACGTTATGATACTGTCAGCCGATAAGCAGCATGAATCCCGTAAGGATGGCGAGGAAACCGAAATTGAAGGCGCTGAAGGTGAGAACGTATTCCTTCGTTTTGCCGGGATTGTGCTTCGTGTACTGGGTGAAGGTGATAAGGCTCGCAAGGGATGCGATGAGAGTTCCGGCGCCGCCGATGTTCACACCAACGAGAAGGTCGGCGTAGTTTTCCGTGAACTGCGAGAGCAGAATAGCCGAGGGAACATTGCTGATGAACTGGCAGGAGATCACGCTCCAGAGCAGCGTA
The DNA here is from genome assembly GCA_045586225.1 of Eubacteriales bacterium. Taxonomy (GTDB): domain Bacteria; phylum Bacillota; class Clostridia; order Oscillospirales; family CAG-272; genus DTU064. The sequence goes on along the minus strand of JAZMZX010000009.1, from coordinate 5,323 downwards.
TTTTTGTCGAGAAGGGCAGAGAAGAGATCGCGCACGATATCGATGCGTGCCATATTTCCTGCGAAAATAAAGAAAAATACGAAGGTCAGAAGCAGAGGATAGTCAACCATGCGGAGCGCTTTTCTGTCAACGAAAAGAAGCACCAGCGGGATAACGATAAGCCCGATGCCGTAGGGGATGCCGCGGAAAACGATGGCAATGGAGAGCGCGAACAGCACAAGATAAAGGGCTGTTTTGCCAACGGGAAGGGAAACCTTGCGCTCCTCAAGAGCGAGAGGCTCAGCTTTCACAAATACGAGGCACGAAACCGTGATAAGCGTAATGGCAAGCGCGAAGGGCGGCGCCATAATGCCCATAAACTCGGGCGTGGGTATTTCAAATCTGGTATAAAGATAAAGGTTCTGGGGGTTACCGAAGGGGGTGAGCATACCGCCGAGATTTGCGGCGGTGTTCTGCATGATAAAGGTGAATGCCATGTATTTTTCCTTGCCCGTGGAGGAAAGCACGAAGTAACCGAGGGGAAGGAATGTGAGAAGCGCCATGTCGTTTGCAATAAGCATGGACCCGATGAAGGTCACGTACACGAGAACAAGGATGCTCGTTCTTGCGTTCTTGAAGCAGCGAACGATCTTTTCGGCAAGCACGTAGAAGAAGCTCACGTTTTTCAGCGCGCACACGACCGCAAGCACACAGAAAAGGCAGGAAAGAGTTTTGAAATCAAAATAGCCCGCGTATTGGCTGTCCACAGGGACGATAACGGACGTGATGGCGGCAGCACCGAGTGCTACGGTCATTACAACGTTTTTGCGGAAGAAAGCAGCTGTATTTTCTAAAATGCCAATGAGAATGCGAAGAGAAGCGGAAGCGTAGCCGCGGCTCTTTGCAAATCCTCTTGCATGCTGATGTCCTATCATAACCGAGCCTTTCAAAGACGTAAAAATATGCGCAGTTTTTGCGCACGATGCCGATTATATCACAGTTTTTGAGCCACCGCAATAATTTTTATACTGTAAAAAGGGGGATTTTTTACTTTTGTAGACGTGACCAAAACGAGAGTTTAAAGGGGTGTTATTTTGCGGCAAAATAGCAATGCCGCTCTTCGAAAAAATCCTGAAAAATGAAGCCGTATATATTGATTGTTCCGCCAAACTGTGGTAAAATATACCCACCATGGGGGTATAGCTCAGTTGGGAGAGCGCTTGAATGGCATTCAAGAGGTCAGGGGTTCGACTCCCCTTATCTCCAGAAAAAGATCTGAAACTGTAAGATTTCAGGTCTTTTTTTATTTTAAATCAGGGGGTGAGGCCGTTAGGTATTGCTCGCTGAGGGGGGCGGAGCTTATGTTTTACGGATGCGGCACGCAAAACTGCGAAAGCAAGATAAAAAAACCCCATATATCGGACGAAAAATAATCAAAAAAATTCAAAAACATTGATTTTAGGTGTTGATTTTGTATTTGATATGTGCTAAAATAAATCCACTCGGGGGTATAGCTCAGCTGGGAGAGCACCTGCCCTGCAAGCAGGGGGTCATGGGTTCGAATCCCATTATCTCCATATAGAAAAAGGGACGGCATTGGCCGTCCCTTTTTTTGTTGGGCGCGAAGGCGCTGACGCGGTGGGGGATCCGGTTTATTTATCTTTTACAAAACTTTCTTTAAAAAATCAAAACATTTGTCGTGTATTGCGCTTGATGTGTTCGGGCTTTGGTGGTATGATATCGCTCGGTGAAAAATAACATATTTATTGTAATATATTTTGGAGTTAACTATGGAAACGTATCTTATAATGCTGGCGGTGGCTCTCGTTGGCGGACTTATGATGTCGCGCTTGACGAAGCTCGTCAATTTGCCTGCCGTGACGGCTTATCTCGTTGCGGGACTTATTCTGGGACCCTTCGTTATCGGAAGGATCGGCATCCCCGGACTTGGATTTGATTCACTTGAGGCTGTCGGCAGCCTTTCTATCGTAACACAAACGGCGCTTGGCTTTATCGCCTTCACTATCGGAAATGAATTCCGTCTTTCTCAGCTTAAGAAAACGGGCGCCAAGGCTATCACCATCGGTATCCTTCAGGCCGTTATAACGACACTTCTCGTTGACGCGGTGCTCGTAACCCTCCACTTCTGCTTCCCGAACGTTATATCCTTGCCCTCGGCGATCGTGCTCGGTGCCATCGCATCAGCAACGGCGCCTGCGGCAACGCTTATGGTAGTTCGTCAGTATAAGGCAGACGGTCCTCTTACCAAGCTTCTTATGCTGGTCGTTGCTATCGACGATGCGGTTGGTCTTTTGCTCTTCTCCGTTTCCTTCGGCGTGGCAACTGCTCTTTCAAACGGTCAGGTCAGCGTTACTGCAGTTGTGGTTGAGCCTATCGTTGAGATCGTGCTCTCGCTGGGGCTCGGTGCCGTTATGGGACTTCTTCTCGACCGGGTGGAGAATTTCTTCCATTCCCGCAGTAAGCGTATGACCATATCGGTAGCCTTTGTGCTTCTCACTGTCGGACTTTCCACCGTCAGCTTCACCGTTTGCGGTATCCATTGCGGATTTTCTCTCCTCCTCGTTTGCATGATGACGGGAACGATCTTCTGCAACGTGTGCGATACCTCCGAGGAGCTTATGGACAGAATTGACGGCTGGACTATGCCGCTCAACGTTCTTTTCTTCGTTATTTCCGGCGCTGAGCTTGACCTTAACGTGCTCGCAAGCCCCGTGACGCTTATCGTGGGTGTTATCTACATTATTACCCGCTCACTCGGCAAGTATTACGGCTCATTTATCAGCTGCAAGCTCACAAAGCAGCCGAAGCCTATCGTTGATAATCTGGGTATCACGCTTCTGCCGCAGGCAGGTGTTGCGCTGGGCATGGCGCTGACTGCATCCACTCTTGCAAACGGAGAGCTTACGAGAAACGTTGTGCTCTTTGCTGTTCTTGTATACGAGCTGGTCGGTCCCGCGCTTACGAAGCGTTCGCTTATGGCTGTCGGCGAGATCCGTCCCGAGGGCAGAACGGATGCAAGAAAGCTCAATGCTCCCAAAGCCGAGCAGTAACCGTACGCTTCAAAGGCGTAATATTTATCATAAAGCAAAAGATCCGTCGGTCACTGTTGACCGACGGATTTTGTGTTTGGCAAAAAAGAGCCTGCCTTCGGGGAGAAAACAGTGAACTCTCAAAGGCAGGCTTTAGATTATTCAGATCAATTTTCCTTATAGCATTCGAAGATCTCGTCCACGCGCTCTGTCTCTTCCTTTTTGTTCTTAGTGAGCGCACTTACCAAAGGCACCACGATCATGGAGATTGCCATTGCGGCAACGCCCATTTCGGGGGATTTGGATGCCGCCGCGGAGAAGCCGGACTGCAGGGAGATAACAAGGGTGGCACCGCCAACGGTGAGAAGACCTGAAATGATACCGGCAAATGCGCCGATTTTGGTGATCTTCTTGGAGAAGAGGCCCCAGATGTACGGACCGATGAAGCAGCCCGAAACGAGTCCCCACGAGAAGGACATAAGGCTGACGATGATCGGGATATTCTGAGTTGCGAAAACAAAGGAGCAAGCAACGAATACGAGGCAGAGAACTCTCGTCAGAAGCATCTGATGCTCGGGCTTTGTTGCCTTCTTTCTTACAGCGGGGATAAGGTCAACGGCAACGGCGGAGGCGGAGGTGAGGACCACCGCTTCAAGGGTGGACATAGACGCCGAGAGCAGAAGGATCATAATGATCGCCAGAAGGATAATGCCGAGTGTTCCGTTTCCGAGAACCTCCATCAAAACTGCGGGTATGATGGAGTCGATGCCGCCTTCGGGAAGCTGACCGCCGAGGATGAGCCGGGAGGTGGAGCCGATAAGGTACGCACCGCAGCCGATAACGAGGCAGAAAACGGTGGAAATAACGGTTCCGCGCTTGATAGCGGCTGTGTCCTTGATGGCGTAGAATTTGCCGATCATCTGAGGGAGACCCCAGGTACCGAAGCTGGTGAGCATTATATTAAAGCAAAGGAACTTGAAGGATGAGCCGCCGAAGATGTTTGTCAGCTGGCTTCCCGTTATGGGATTTGGATCACCGGGCAGGGACGTGAAGTCGCCGAGATTCTTGATAAGTCCGGCAACACTGCCGACGTTTTCGTGGTTGAGCACGGCAACCACAAGGCAAACAACGCCCGCAAGCATAACTATGCCCTGAATAAGGTCGGTGTATGCCGTTGCAACGTAGCCGCCCACAACGAGATAAACAGCGGTGAGTGCTGCAATCAGGAGCATCCATACCCAGGTCTCAACGCCGGGGAAAACGGCACTGAAAAGGGAGCCGAGTCCCTTATATACTGCTGCAGAGTAGGGAACCAGGAACACGAAGATGATAACGGCGGCCAGTATTTTCATGCCCGTGGAGCCGTAGCGCTTCTCGAAATAATCGGGCATCGTTCTGGCGTTCAGCTTTTTGGTCATCTTTCTCGTTCTGTTTGCGAAAAGGAGCCAGGAAAGCAGGCATCCGAGAATGGCGTTTCCGATACCGATCCAGATGGCACCGGTACCGATGTTCCATCCGTGCTGTCCTGCGTAACCGACGAAAACCACAGCCGAAAAATACGTGGTGCCGTATGCGAAGGCCGTCATCCAGGCGCCGATGTTTCTGCCGCCGATCAAAAAGCCGTCAAGAGTCTTCGATTTGCCGAAGCTGAAGCAGCCGATGAGAGCCATTGCTATTGCATATATGGCGAGAGCGACGAGGGTGTAAAGCTGGGGTTGAGTCATAATGGGATACCTCCGGGGGAAAAACGGTGCAGGTCTGTATCTGAAAATGATTTTCTTTTTGATATGTCTTGCTTTTCTTTGAGAAGAATTATATAATAAAAGCCAACATTAGTCAAACAAATAGAATAGATAATAATCATCAACATTTTCGATCGTGGAGGACAAAATGGAATTACGCAATCTGACCACCTTTATAAACGTTGCAGAGCTTGGCAGCTTCACGAAAGCGGCGGAGCTGCTTGGATATTCGCAGTCCACCGTATCCTTTCAGATCAAGCAGCTTGAGGACGAGCTCGGATGCCTCTTATTTGAAAGGATAAACCACACAATAACGTTGACCGAGCGCGGACATGAGCTCATGTCGTATGCTCACCGCGTGTGCGCAATGATGGAGGAATGCAAAGAAAGCCTGACGATGGACAGAGAGTATTCCGGTCACATACATATCATAACACCCGACTCCGTTTGCGACGACATAATAAACTCCCACTATATCGATCTTTACAATAGATACCCCCATATTTCGATGAAGGTCACAACGGCAGACACCCTCGTTATGTTCGATATGCT
>JAZMZX010000008.1:0-46902 GCA_045586225.1 Eubacteriales bacterium | reverse complement strand
TGCTATACCCTTCCGTGGCGAAGAAGTATTCCACAACCACCTCCCGCGTTGAGCGTGCCATCCGTCACGCCATCGAGGTGGCATGGGACAGAGGCGACGTTGACACTCTGAATTCATATTTCGGCTACACGATTCAGAATTCACGTGGTAAGCCCACAAATTCGGAATTTATCGCAATGATCGCGGATAATCTGCGGCTCAAGCTGAAAAATTCCGACGCAGCCCATTTCTGATAATAAAAGCTCCCGACCGTCGGGAGCTTTTTGATTTGACATATACGGTAAAATAGAATATACTGAAGGAAAGAATCAAATCAACCTTCAGGTCTTATGAAAAGTACGCTTTTATTTTTACTTATGGCGGCGCTGTTCTGCGTTGCCGCCTGCGAGGACGGTGGCATTCCCGACGAATCTACCGCCGTGATCACGGAAAGCGGATCTCAGGCGCCGACGGACACGGAATCCGACACGGAAACCTCCGACGGAAGCGAGAGCGAATACGTGACTGAAACTGAAACGGAAACGGAAGCTCCTCCTCCCGAGGTGCCCGCGCCTTCCATTCTCTCGCTTCTGAAGAATGCTTCCCTTCCCGTCGGAAGGACAATGTACGTGTGGGGCGGCGGCTGGAACGAAGCCGACGACGGCGCCGGCGAGGACGCCGTTACTATAGGCATCAGCGAAAGATGGGCGGAATTTGCCGCGCTTCAGAGCTCCGACTACGACTACAAGCAAACAAAATATCAGATACGCGACGGGCTTGACTGCTCAGGCTACGTGGGCTGGGCGGTATACAACACGCTTGAGACCGAAAACGGCAAGGAGGGCTACGTTACCTCATCCACGAAAATGGCGGAGGAATACGCCCTTTTGGGGCTTGGCACCTTCACAGCCGCCGAGGACGTTGCCGACCACAAGGCAGGCGATGTTATGTCGCGAAACGGGCACGTGTGGATAGTGGTGGGCACCTGCGCTGACGGAAGTGTGCTCATGCTCCATTCAAGCCCTCCCGGTGTCATGTTCAGCGGCACGCGGCTTCCCGGCGGCGGCGACAGCGAGGCTTCCCTGCTTGCGGAACGGATCATGGCTGAGCGCTACCCCGAATGGTACGCACGTTTCCCCAAATGCAGCCGTTCGAATAAGTATCTGGAGGACTCTTCCGCCATGCGCTGGCACCGACACGTGCTCGCAGACGAAGAAGGTCTTTCGGAAATGACGGCCGAGGAGATAGTTGCGCTGATATTTGACGAAAAATAAACCGGAGACGCAATAATGGAAAAGAACGAACTGATCGCTCTCTTTAATAAAATGCATCCGAATTTTTTCGTGGCAGACCACATACGTTCTCTGCCCGAGGAATATATATTCGACGAAATGATCCTTCCGCTGAAGCTGTTCGACCCGACAGTTTACGAAAGATATCTTGGCGAGGCTGTGACCTTCGGCTTTTTCGCCGGAGATATAAATGAGCTGAAGGCCGCCGTCGGTGAGGTTGACAGCGATTGGCCGCAGTATTTCAGCAAGGACAAGAGAATATATTGCGGATTCAAAAATGAAAAAATCGCAAGCTTCGCCATTATATCCGATCTTGGCACCCACAGTATAAACGGGCAGGACGTAAGGGTGGGCGGTCCCGGCTGCGTTGGCACGGTTCCGCGATACCGCGACTGCGGCATCGGGTTGACATTGGTCAAAAACATCACAGAGATCCTGAAAAACGAAGGCTGCGACTACAGCTACATTCACTATACCTACATTGCCCCATGGTATGAAAAGCTTGGCTACAAGGTTGCGCTTCGGTGGAACAAAAACGGCATACTTTAATAAACGCAAAAAAGGCAGACCTTTAGGTCTGCCTTTTTTTATTCAATCATAGAAAAACTCGTATTCGGGAAGCGCCTTCCACTCATCGGTGGACTTCAGAATCTCCACGATCTTTTCGCACACGGTCAAAAACCGCTGCCCCTTCAGATTCTTCGACTTATAGGTAAGGGCTACGTCGTCGGCGGTGACGGTTTTGTCGCCCGCCTCCGTATGCACGGAAAGGATAAGGATCATTGAGGGCTCTGAGGCAAGACCTCCGTTATGGGGGTCGTAATCATCTGGGTATGATTCGACACGGAGCTTCCGTATGAGCCCGTATATCTCCGCCCGCTCCTTCTCCGTCAGGATATATTCCGTAACGTATGCCGAAGGGTCGGTGGCGTCCGTTGTTTTCACAAGCCTGCCGGTCTCACTGTCGTATGAGCTGATGCCGTTCACACCCCACGTGAGAGAGAATTCGAATTTCTCGGGCACGTCAGCCTCGCCACAGCCGGAAAGCACGAAAACCCACACGAACAGAATCAAAAGCACAAGTTTTTTCATCATTTACCTCCGTTTTTGCGGCGCAGCCGCGCTGTTACTTATAATGACGGCGGTAGATGCAGTTTTGTTCCCGGATTTACTGCTTTTTTTCAAAAAGCGCGGAAAGCTCGTATATGCCGCGGATGGGGATAACCTCGATATTGTCGGGCATAGATGCAAGGTCTGTGCCGCGGCGGGGGATAACGATGCGCTCAAAGCCGAGCCTTGCCGCCTCGCGGACGCGAAGCCCGATATTTGAAACGCCGCGCACCTCGCCCGCAAGGCCGATCTCGCCTGCAACCGCAAGCTCAAAGGGCACGGGGATGTCCTTCAGTGCCGATATAAGCGCCGCCGCAACCGCAAGGTCGCAGGCGGGCTCGTCCAGATGGAGGCCGCCCACAACGTTCAGATACACGTCGTGCTCAGAGAATTTCAGTCCCAGCCGCTTTTCAAGCACCGCGATGAGAAGGCAGAGCCTGCTGTAGTCGAAGCCGTCGGCGGTACGTCTCGGTGCGGCAAAGGAGGTCTTCACCGTCAGCGCCTGTATTTCAGCGATAATCGGGCGCGTGCCCTCGACGCAGCAAACGGTTGAGCTGCCGGAAACGCCCCGCGGTCTTCCCGCGATAAGCATAGCGGAGGGGTTTGCCACCTCCGAAAGTCCGTGATCGGTCATTTCAAAAACGCCGATCTCGTTGGTCGCGCCGTAGCGATTCTTCACAGCGCGGATAATGCGGAAATTCTGATGGCGCTCACCCTCAAAATACAGCACCGCGTCCACCATATGCTCCAGCACCTTCGGGCCTGCGATACCGCCCTCTTTATTCACGTGACCGACCAAAAGCACCGATATTCCGTAATTCTTGGCAAGAGCGCCGATGGCGTTTGCAGATTCGCGGACCTGCGAAACGCTTCCCTGGGTGGACGAGGACGAGGAAACGTACAGAGTCTGGATAGAGTCTGCGATAACGACGTCGGGGCGGAGCTCCTCGCACTGCTTCATTATTTTATCAACGTCAGTTTCCGTGTATATGTAAAGCTCGGGGGACGAAACTCCAAGCCTTTTTGCGCGAAGGCGGATCTGGGAGGAGGATTCCTCTCCCGATACGTAAAGCACACGTCTGTTTTCCGCAAGAACGTCCGATATCTGCAAAAGAAGCGTGGATTTACCGATGCCGGGCTCTCCGGAAATGAGCACCACGGAGCCCGTTACAAGACCTCCGCCGAGCACACGGTCAAGCTCTGCGTATCCCGTGGGAGTGCGCACCGCATCGGATATATCCTCCGCTGCCACGGGCAGCGGCTTTTCGCTCATCACCGCACCGCGTCTGGGCTCAGAAGAAGCCGACGCAGAGGGGGCTGCTGCAGGTGCGGCATATGTCTCTTCCTCAAAGGAGCCGTATGCTCCGCACTGAGGACAACGCCCCAGCTTTTTCGGATACTGATAATCGCATTTATTACAAACATATACTACTTTTGCTTTCATTGAATCTCACTGCCTTTTCAGTTTACAGAGGCGCCCTATAAGCTTTCCTCTCTTTTCGATTATATCACAGTTTTCGTTATTTCTCAATAGGTGCGGCTTCCGCATCTGCGCCGTAAATATACCCTATAAGCGCTGAGGACAGGGTAAGCGCCAGCTGCCGCTGATATTCCACACTTCCAAGTGCGCTGCATTCCTCGGGATTTGATATAAATCCGCATTCTATGAGTATGGCAGGACAGCTTATTCGGTGAAGGATATATATCGAGCTGCCTGCAGGCTTCGATTCCCGCTTGTTTTCGGGCTGAAGATACGAAGCCGAAAAAGCACGCACCGTTTCGGCAAGAAGCTTCGAATCCCCGTTGTTCGGAGAATAGTATACCTGAAGCCCCGAATACTTCGCGGCGCCAAAGGAGTTCATATGTATGCTGACGAAGATCGCCCCCTCGGTTTCCTCTGCAAAACGGAGCCTGTTTTTCAGATCGTAAAGCTTCTTTTTTCCTTTGTAATCGGAAAGCTCTCCGTAAATGTCGTATAGCATCACGTCCTCGGTGCGCGTCATAACGGCGGGCACGCCCGAGGCGGAAAGCATATCGTACACAAGCGTTGCCACCTTCAGATTCAGGTCCTTTTCAAGTGTGCCGTCCACGCCCACGGCGCCGCCGTCCTCCCCTCCGTGGCCTGCATCGATAACGATGCGCACAGGCTTTGGCTCAGCCGATGCAAGCTTATCCTCATAGGACGATGACGAAAGCAAAGCGACGGCCCCCATAACAAGGCAAAGGGCCGTTAAAAGAAGCATAAAAAGTGAGAATTTCACCGTTACTGTAAACGCGGCACGATCCCGCGAAGCATTATTATTCATAGCGCCCCTCCATTATCATATAAAATGATATGACGGGGCGCTATATATTATTACGTCAGTCTCCGCCGCAAATGCCGCAGGCGGCATATCCCTTTGCCCAAAGCTCGGATTCGCTGTGAACGTACACGGTCTTTTTGTTTTCCTCGCTCATAGTGCCAACGCCTCTGCAATCGGGGCGGTGATACTTTTTCGAGGAGGTGTTCACGATAAAGGTCAGCTTTCCATCGGTATCGGTGCTGCTTTCGGCGGGATCAACGTCGGAGACGGCATCGGTATCGGAATCGGTGACGGTGTCGGTTGAGGTACCAGCCGATACCGATACATCGGCAGCATCGAAGAGATACTCTTCGTTTCCGTTTTTCATCTTAATGCTGCCATCGGAATAAAAATACACGTCAACGGCGGACCCCGATGAACGTACGCGATAAAACACCAGGCCTGTGATCCCGTCGGTATATCGTATAACGTCATCTATATTCCCTTCAAGGCCTGCATTTTTCAAAAGAAGGCAAAGCTTTTCCCCGTCCTTTAAGGTGAGCCCCAGAGAATCGGAGATGCGTTTCGCATCTGCCTCTTCAACCTCGAAAAACCGTATTTCTGTTTTTCCGTTGGCATGGGCGATATCAGCACATGAAAACAAGTATATAATAGAGCATAGCAGGAGAAGCAACAAAAGAAGACGTTTCATACTATTCCTCGGATTCGACATAGTAGGAATATTATAACATAGATTCCGTGCGGTTTCAACAAATTTTCACCGAACATTTGCTTTTGTGCCCCTTGTGTTGATTTTATCGGGAGTTGGTGTTATAATTAAGGGTAACATAAAATGATGACGGGCGATTTCGCCTACGGTATGATAAATGACAGACAGTATAAATATCAAAGCAAACGAAGCGCCGTATGCGTTTGTAAGCGGTGACGTTTCCGTTACAGAGGCGATAGGTGCCGCCCTGGGCAGTGCCGTTAAGGAAACGGGCGCTGCCGCTTTTGTGGCGCTGAAGGGTGACCTTGGTGCGGGAAAGACCGCCTTCACCCGCGGCTTTGCCTCCGTGCTTTCCCCGGGAAGCATCGTGCGCAGCCCCACATACGCAATTGTAAACGAATATAAAAAGGGCTCCCTGCCCCTTTATCACTTCGATCTTTACCGCATTGAGGACGAGGACGACCTTTATTCCATCGGCTTTTTCGATTACGTTGACAGCGGTATCTGTATCGTTGAATGGAGCGAGCGCGCAGAAAGCGAGCTTCCTCTCCCCCGCTGGGAGGTGACCATTACCGGATGCGCCGATATGGAGCGCACCGTCACGGTCGCATACGTATCATAACACAGAAAGGAACACAAAAATGCTGATTCTTTCAATAGACTCCACCGCAAAAGAGGCCTCCGCCGCCCTTTATAAGGACGGGGTGACCTTAGGCGAGATAAATCTGAATTCGGGATACACCCACAGCGAGGCGCTTTTGCCTGCCGTGGAGTTTCTCCTTCGCTCCGCGAAGCTCACCCCCGACCACGTTGACGTTTTTGCCTGCGCGGCAGGTCCAGGCTCATTCACCGGCGTGCGCATCGGCGCCGCCACCGTTAAAGGCCTTGCATTCGGAAGGGGCTGCTGCTGCGCCGCCGTTCCCACCCTTGAGGCTCTGGCAGAAAATGTGCTTGACCTCCACGGCATCGCATGCGCTGTGATGGATGCACGCCGCGGTCAGGTATACACCGCCGTTTTCGACTGCAGGGGTGAATATCCCGTTCGCATCACAGAGGACGATGCGATACCCGCAAATGAGCTTTACGAAATTCTTGCCACATACGGCGACACACCCATTTATTTTGTTGGCGACGGATACCACATTGCCCACGGCGCTCTTGCCGAAAAGCTCGCCTACGTACGTGAAACGCCACGCCCTCTCCGCGGTCACTCCGCCGCATCGGTGGCGGCTGTTGCCGAAAGAATGGCAAAGCGCGGTGAGCTTTGCGACGCTATTGCGCTCACCCCCACATACCTCCGCCTTTCTCAGGCAGAACGTGAATACAACGAAAAACACAATATAAAATAATTCAATAAAGAGGTATTAACTATGAAGATTGCATTTGCAGCCGACCACGGCGGATACAAGCTCAAGGACAAGCTCGTTGCTTATCTTAACGAACAGGGCATCACTGCCGTTGATTTCGGCACCAATTCTCCCGATTCCTGCGATTATCCCGATTTTGCGCATCCTCTTTGCGAAGCTGTTGCTTCCGGTGAATGCGACCTGGGCGTTCTCGTTTGCAGCACGGGTCTCGGTATGTCCATGGCGGCAAACAAGCACCCCGGCATCCGCGCCGCTTGCTGCTCCGAAACCATCAGCGCGCGTCTCACACGCGAGCACAACAATGCAAACGTTCTCTGCCTTGGCGAGTTCATCGTTGGTGAGCACACCGCAAAGCAGATGGTGGACATTTTTATTTCCACTCCCTTCTCCGAGGGTGAGCGCCATCTCCGCCGCGTTAATAAGGTAAACGCTCTCGACTGAATCTGAAACCGAAAAAGACGCGAGCGTTCGCGTCTTTTTGCATTTATACCCAAACCGGAATCACTGATAAACAAGGATCATTATGTCTGAAATCTTATTGCAGCTGCAAAACGTTTCTAAATACTACACCTCCGGCGGAAGTGTCACCGCAGGTATTCTGGACGTTAACCTCACCTTCAGGCGGGGCGAGTTCGTTGCCGTCACAGGTGAAAGCGGAAGCGGCAAATCCACCCTCGCCCACGTGCTTGGCGGCATCATCCCATATGAAAACGGAGAGCTGTACTGCAACGGCTCTCCCACCTCCCACTACGACAGCATCGACTGGGAGCTCCACCGCCGCCGTGAGATAGGCTTCATTTCCCAGAATTACGGCCTTTTATATGGCAACACCGTTTTCGAAAACGTGTATTCTGCGCTTTTGATGACAGGAATGGAAAAGGAAGAAAGCAAAAGCAAGGCGGAAGAGATACTGAAGCTCGTTGAGCTTTGGGATGTGCGCACACGCCGCGCCGCGAAGCTTTCAAGCGGTCAAAAGCAGCGCCTTTCCATTGCACGCGCTCTGGCGAAGCCCTCATCCATACTTATTGCAGACGAGCCCACGGGAAATCTCGACCCCGAAAACAGCGAAAAGGTTATAAAGCTTCTGGCAAAAGCCGCAAAGGAAAGGCTCGTTATCCTTATCACCCACGAGTTTTCCGAGGCTAAGGACTACGTTACCCGCCACATTTCCCTGCGAGGCGGCAGAGTTGTCACCGATGCGGAGCTTCGTCCCCTTCCGGACGTTGAGCCGTCCGAAAAAAGAGCGCCTCAGAGTGCCCCCCGGCGCACACTTTCCTTCAGGGTGGCGAGGCTTTCCCTCACCGCGCGCCCCTTTTGGACGCTTCTCTTATGCATATTCTTCTCCGTTGCCGCATTCACGGTCTTTGCGTTTTTAGGCACGTTTATTATCGCGCTCGATGACACGGGCACCCGTGTGTACGACGACAGCGCCTTCCGAAACGGCGACAAGCAGCGAATTGTCGTTATGCGAGTCGACGGCGGTGCTTTCACCCCCGAGGACTACGAAAAAATACTTGCCGCCCCCTACGTTGAAGCTGTGGAGAAATACGGATACGTCAGCGACGTGGGGCTCCACTACCGCGAAGGCGAGGACTATGAGGTCAAATATTATCTCAACTCACACGGTCACGCCGCATCGGGCATCTATTTTGAGGAGCGCCAATACGTAAATCTTCTGGAAAGCGGCACCTTCATCAAGACCGTGCCCCTTTTGCCCGGGGACGAAGGCTTCCTTTCGGACGGACGCCTCCCCGAAACCGTATACGAGGTGGTGGCACACGAGGGTGAATACGCCATCGGCGACACCTTCCCCATCTACATCCGTGACATGAAAAACTGGGGCGTGAATCAGCACGTGAAGCTTGACGTCACCGTTGTGGGGCTCACGGGCTACGGACACGGCATTTACCTTTCCGACGATATCGGAGCGATGATGTCGCGGAGCGTTGTCAGAGGCGGTTTCGTTTTCTATCCCGTTTACGAAAGCTACATGGACGGATGCGCCATCATTTCAAAGTTCGTGCTTTCCGAGAATCTCATCGCACCTGATTTTCTCATAAAAGTCCTCGACTACAGCGACCCTTCCGTAACGAAGCACGTATCTAAGGTATACGTTCGTCAGGAACAGAATTTCATCTGGTCTGACGTTAACGAAGGAAGACTCTTTTTGAGCGGACCCGACGTTATGGACGCATTCGGCAGCGAAAGAAAAGAGCTTTCCGTTATAGGAGCGCACCCCTCTACGTTTGCTTATCTTTTAGGCGTTTCCGAGGATATTTTCAAAAGCTCCGTTTCGGAATTTGAAATCAGCGATCAGATATCCCTCACCATAGCCGACTACGCATACACAAAGCGTGTCATCGACAGTCTTGCCGACATGGGATACTCCGCAATTTCTCCTTATCAGCTGGGCTCCACCACACAGAATCCCACCCTGGCTGAGGAGCGCATGCAAACACTCATCATTTGCCTTGCGGCATTCGTTTTCGTTATCCTTCTTGAGATAATCTCCGCACGGGCCATGTTCGGCATCACCTTCGACAGCTTCAAGACAATGTACGATATCGGACTTGGCAAAAATACCGCCACGGGAGCCGTTCTCCTTATGGTGCTTTTCTTCACCGTGATCGGTCAGCTGGCTGGAGGCATCGGCATTGCCGCCTGCAACGGACTGGGTATCGAAAGGATCTCGGATCTTGTGAAATTCCTTACCCTGCCGCGGACTCTGCTGCTTTCGGGGGTTCATCTCATTTCCTCCGCCATCATTGCGGTTATGACGGTGAGCGCCATCCGCCGCCGCATTTACCCGAAGAGCGAAAGATCCTACGATCTTGACTTCAGCGCCGTCAGCGAGGAGGTGTCCATATGATCAGAATAGATAAGCTCAATAAGACATACGACCGCTATACGGCTCACAGAAATCACGTTCTCCGCGACGTGACCCTTGACCTTCCCGATACGGGCTTCATTTGCATTCTCGGCCCCTCGGGCTGCGGCAAAACGAGCCTTCTCAACGCTATCGGCGGTCTTGACAAATTCGACAGCGGTACCCTCTCGGGCGATGGCTTTTCCGTGAGCCGCTATGGCACGCGCGCCTTCGAGGCCGAGAGAAACCGCAGCTTCGGATACATATTCCAGAATTATTACCTCCTTGCTGAGCACAGCGTTGCCTACAACATCTATATCGGCATGCACACCCTTGCCCTTTCGCACAAGGAAAAGCTCCTTCGCGTGAAGGAGGCTCTTGAGGCTGTTGATATGCAGAGATACGAGAAGCGCAACGTTAAGGACCTATCGGGCGGTCAGCAGCAGAGAGTTGCCATTGCGCGTGCTCTTGCACGCCGCCCCCGTGTCATCTTCGCTGATGAGCCCACGGGCAACCTTGACGAAGTGAACACGATGAATATCTGTACGCTTCTGCGCCGCATTTCAAAAACCAGCCTCGTTATCATGGTCACCCACGAGGAGCGCATTGCAAGCTTCTTTGCAGACAGAATAATCAAGCTGGACAGCGGCACCGTCACCTCCGACACAACAGGCTGGAAAAGAGACAGCCTTTCCGTTTCAAGCGGCGTTTACTCCGGCGACTTTGAGGACACCTCAAGCGAGAGCGGCGGCGTGAAGCTTCGCGTGCTCCGCGAGGAGGGCGCAGACTCCGCCGAGATCAGCGTTATTCTTGGGCGCGACAGGATCGTCATCAAGCTTGACGACAAGCGCGCCGTCAGCACGGTGGGCATGAAGGACACCCCCATTATAATCGAAGGCGACCATCCCCATATCACCCTCGACGAGATCGACAGAATGGGAGAGGAGGATGCGAAGCTCGCCGCGGCGGCAGGCCGCGACAAGACCGTGCGTGCAGGCAAGGGTATTCCCTTTTCCATGACCGTATCGGAGGCACTCCGCGGAATCCGAAAAAAGAGCGCATCGTCCTTCGGTATGGTAATATTCCTCCTGATACTGACGGTGCTGACGATGATAACGGTCAGCGACTATATCACCGTTGCTTCCGTTGATGTTCACGACTTTATAACCACGGATTCACATATGCTCAGATTCCGTCTTGAGCGCGGCGAGGACCTATCCCATCTCGTGCTGACGCTGGATGAGCAGATCGACGAATTTATGTCGCATCTTGAAAGCTCGGGGCTCCCCTTCAGCTACGTGCCTCAGGTGGGCGATAACGCACGCATCAAGGCTGTGGGATTTTTGCAGATGGGCTCCGTTACCGCAAAGCTGCAGAATTTCTCATACGTCCCCATAAAATATCTCGATCCCGAGGCGCTTGTATATGGCCGTATGCCCGAGCGCCCCGACGAGATAGTTGTCGACCGCTGGGTGCTCGAAGCCTTTATGCAGGACGAAAGCATCGTGAAGCGCGGCCTTTCAAGCATTTCCGGCTTCATCGGACTTCCCGTTGAATACACGTCCGCACGATTCAAGCCCACCATCGTGGGTATTTGCGACACGGGCGAGCCCGCACTCTATCTTTACGACACGGCACTTATTACGCTGGGCATATCAAGCACCGCAGTTATGTCGGTGTCGGAGCTTCAGCTTATGTACCCCGGTCAGTTCGACAGCATTTCCCTTGCTGCCGACGAATGCCTCATCGTAACCGAAACGGCAGGAATGTCATACATGAATCATGTGGGAGGCATATACACCACAAAGGGCGGAATGAGCTTCCGCGTGACAGACGTGATCAACAATTTTGACATTTACCCGTTCCTCATTATCAGCGACGATGCGGTGCCTGCCTTTACGGAATCTGTGATCAACGCATACTTCAACATCTACTGCGAGGATAAGGCAGCAATGAGGGAATTCGTGGATAAGGGACTTCCCGAGAGCTTGAAGGGACAGATCAAGGTCTCTGTTGTTGACCTTTATTCCGATAAACTTGCGGAATACACGGAGGCATCCACTCTCAAGGCAGATGCAAGGATAATCGTCACCGTTACCGTTATCGCTATTATGATGATAATGCTTTATCTCACCCAGCGCTCACGCATCGGCGGACGGATGGACACCATTTCCGTATACCGGCTTCTCGGCATACCGAAGCGGAAGCTCGTTTCCGTTTTCGCCGTCGAAACGGTGCTGCTTTCTCTGCGCAGCTCCCTGCCCGTGGCGGTCTTGACGTATCTCGTTATCGGCGTGCTCGGTGCCATCCCGGACATTGAGTTTTCAATGATACTCCCCTGGCAAGGTGCGCTGGCAGCATATCTCGGCATACTGGCATATCACCTGCTTGTGTCGGTGCTGCCCGTGATGCGGCTCCTTTCCCTGCCCCCTGCAAGGCTTGCGGCAAAATACGACATATAAAAAACACGGTCTCCCGGGGGAGACCGTGCTTTTTTATGCTGTAAGCTCTTCTTTTTCTCTTGCAACACTGTTTATAAATTTGCCGCTCACTATACGCAAATGGCAGATGACCGCTTTCAGCAGCTCGCAGAATTTCATGGCAAGCATGACCATCCACACGGGAGCCGAGAAGAAATACATCAGCACGAATGCTGCGGGAATGGAAACGAGCCAAAGCGTGACCGTTTCCGAAATGAAGCAGAACACGGTGTCGCCTCCGCTTCTGAGGGTGCCAACGATAGACACCGCCGACATCATCACGAACACCTGCATAACCGCGGTGACGTTTATAAGGTCCACCGCTATCCCGCGGGTCGGTGCTTCAAGGTCGTATATGGCCAGCACCGGCTCCCGGATGAAATAAATGATCACCGTTGCCAACAGTCCCAGTGCGATGGCTATATACTGAAACGTATGTGCTCTTTCCTTCGCTGCCTGAAGCTCTCCCTCTCCGATCGCGCTGCCGACGAGCACCGCGGCACCCGTTGCGACGCCCCAGATACCGAGAGTGGACATCTGATTTATTATGTCGCTTATGGCATTTGCAGCAACAGGGTCACCTGCCGTATAGTCGATGTGACCGGTGATGCTGGCCTGCACCGCCATTGCCAGGGACCAGATAGCCTCATTCGCAAACACCGGTGCGCCGTATCGGCAAAGGTCGCGGAAAAGCGTTTTATTCTTAAGGAAAATATGCGAAAGCCTGTATCCGATGTCCTTTTCCACAACGAAAACGTAGATACACATAACCAAAAACTCCACAAGCCTTGCAACAAGCGTGGCAATCGCGGCACCCTTGATGCCCATGGGCTCAAAGCCAAGATTACCGAATATGAGCACCCAGTTTCCGAAAACGTTGAACACTAAAGACACAACGGACGTTGCCACCGAGATATTCACCTTTGCAACTGTGCGCAGCATACACTGGAGTGTGTATGAGATGCCGAAAAATACGTATCCCCAGCCAAGGATGCTGAGATACTCGGCTCCGGCACCGATGATGCTTGCATTATTCGTGAAAAGAGACATCACCCACGACGGCGCCGAAAGCACCACCGCAGAAAAAATCGCCGTCATATATATTGCCCCGCGAAGGACCATGGAAAAGACGGTGCGTATGGATTCTTTATCGCCCCGGCCGTAATACTGTGTGCAAAGCACCGAGGTGCCGCCCGAAAGTCCGAAGCAAAATACCGACATCAGGGAAAATGGCTGATTCGCCAGGGACGAAGCGGAAAGGAGCAGTCCCGTGGAGTCGGCTCTGCCCAGCATAAGCGTGTCTGCCATGCCCACCGCAAGAACGATAACGTTCTGAAATGCTATGGGCAGAGCGAGAAAGAACACTCTTTTATAAAAGGCAGGGTCTTTGACCACATTTTTGAAAAGCCTGATCTTCATTTTGCACGTCTTTCCCGCAAAAGAGCAAGCTTCAGTATTGCCGTATCTGTTTTTGCGTCGCGGAAGCCGTCGCCGAGGGCAATTTCAAGCGCCTCGGAAAAGGGCATTCTGATAACGTCCAGATATTCGTCGGGGTCAAGGTCCCGCTCTCCGAACGTGAGGCCTTCTGCGGCATAAAGATGAAGCTTTTCCGTAACGTAGCCCGGGGAAACGTACAGCCAGCCAAGAGAGGTGACTCGCTCCGCCACGGCTCCCGTTTCCTCGCGAAGCTCTCGCTTCACGGCTTCAAAGGGGTCCTCGCCCTTCTCAAGCTTTCCTGCCGGGATCTCCACCATGTAGTCGCCCACGGCATATCTGTACTGACGGACGAGAAGTATCTCATCCTCATTTGTGATCGCGATAACGGCGGCACCTCCGTGGTGCTCCACCACCTCGCGCACGGCGGGATTTCCCTCCGCCGTCTTAATATCGTCGCGGCGAAGATTCAAGATCTTGCCGCGATAGATATAATTCTGACTTACTGTTTTTTCGGTATAGTCCATTATATGATTCCGTTTACTTTTTGATAAATTTTATGGTTACGATCTCAAAGGCGCCAACGTTAAGAGCAACGCCGTTTTCGCTGACGGGGAGACGGGAAAGCTCGTTTTCCTCCATATCGCAAAGGTATGCCTCTGCAACGTCAAAGCCTGCCGTCACGGTTACAGCCGTGCGCATATTGTGCGCATCGTAAATGCGGGCGATAACGTCGCTTCCGTCCTCTGCTTCCTTTACGGCTTCAACGATAACGTTTCTGCGGTCTGTCTTCACAAGGGACATTGCCGAAGGTGCCGTGCCGCTGCCGCATGCGTCAACGGAAACGATGGGCTGATTCAGCAGATACGCCGCCTCAACCACGCCTGCATCGCGGAAGTCGCCCTCGTGAGGCAGGAACACGTATGTGAACTCGTGCTTGCCCTGGTCTGCCTCGGGATTCGGGTGAGTCGCACACTTGAGAAGGGTGAGCGCCATTTCGGTGCCACTGCAGGAATGACCGTACTTGCAGTCGTTCAGTATGCTTGCGCCGTAGCCGTATTCGGAGATATCCGCATACTTATGTGCGCACACCTCAAACTTTGCAGCATCCCAGCTCGTATTCTTGTGAGTGGGGCGCTTAACGTGACCGTACTGCATCTCGTAGGTTGCCGTATCCGCATTGACTGCCACGGGAAAATACGCCTTCAGAAGCGTATGGCGCTCGTGCCAATCAACGTCGCTGTGTACCTTCACAGCCTTATCATAGGGAGAGACGGTTATCGTCTGCACGATAACGGAGCTTTGGTAATTGCGGGTGATGCGGAAGCCCACCTCGGCGCCGAAGTCCACCGCTTCAACGGAGGAGACCTCATTCACAAGGTATGCCTTTTCCTTATAATAATTGGTGATCTCCCAGGCATCGTATGCGCGGGGGAAATCCTCGTGGGCGAGGAGCCTGTTTCCGATTCCGGAAAGCACGGAGCGCTCCGCCTTTTTATCGTAGATAGATTCTATCTCCCAGAAGGGGGTGAATACCACGCGGATATGCTCGTTTTCAAGGGTACGCGCTTCCATGTCTGCCCGGGCGCCCCGGTGACCGCGCTTATATGTGAGAAGTCCGTATCCCTTGGAGGGCACGTTTTCAACGTACACTCTTTCGCCGTTGTAGGCAGCGATGCCGGATGCAGTAAAGCCGTTATCGTTGAAGAACAGGGCCTTCTCTTCCTCGGGTGCGACCATGGCTGCCACCTTTTCGCGGACCTTGGCGGTGAGCGCTTCTCCGCGGCCGATGATGTCGGCGTACATAACGTCAGTATCGTCGTAAACGGGCTTGATGGAGGAGCCGGGGAGCACGTCGTGGAACTGGTTGAGAAGGAGAGTTTCCCAGCCGTGCATTATTTCCTCGCGGGGATATTCTGCGCCCGTGAGAAGCTTATCAAGAACGGAGAGAGACTCCGCCGTCATATAAAGAAATTCGGAGCGGCGGTTGTTCTTCTTATTCTTTGCATTTGACGTGTACGTTCCGCGATGATATTCAAGGTAAAGCTCGCCCACCCATGAGGGTACCTTTCCCGTTCTGCGTGCGTTTACCTCCAGCTCGTCGAGGAACTGACCTGCGAACTTCTGTGTCACCGTGGGGCATGAGCCGATGCCGCGTGACATGCGGCGTCCGAACTCAAGCATCTTCTTTGTGGGGCCTCCGCCGCCGTCACCGAATCCGAAGGGATTCAGCACCTCGCGTGAAAGCTCCTTTTCCTGGAGTCGGTTCCACGCGCCGTTTATATAAGAGGGGGTGATATCGGAATTATACGTGGTGTATCTTGCCACCCCGCTCGCAGGTGTCTTCTGCGAGGTGATGAAATATGAAAAGACCTTACTGCCGTCGATGCCCTGCCAATCAAAAACGTCGTGGGGCATCATATTGGTCTCGTTCCAGCTGATCTTGGAGGTGACGAATTTATCAACGTTTGATTTGCGGAGTATCTGGGGCATTGCTGCAGAATATCCGAACACGTCGGGAAGCCAGAGCACGTGAGATTCAACGCCGAACTCGTCGCGGAAGAACTTCTTTCCGTAGAGTATCTGTCTGACGAGAGCCTCGCCGCCTGCAAGGTTCGTGTCTGCCTCCACCCACATTGCGCCTTCGGGCTCCCATCTGCCCTCGGCAACGAGAGCCTTGATCTTTTCATAGGTCTCGGGGGAGTCCTCCTTCAGATATTTGTAAAGCTGAGGCTGGCTGGACATGAACTTATATTCGGGATACTGCTCCATCAGTGATATTACCGTGGAGAAGCTGCGCTGAACCTTTTCGCGTGTCTGTGCGTAGGTCCAGAGCCATGCTACGTCGATATGAGTGTGACCGATGCACGCAACGTTGGGATGTCCGTCTTTTCCCTCTTCGCTGAAGAGAATGCCGTATACCTCCTCGGAAAGGTACGCACGTGCCGCCTTGACAGACTCCAGAAACTCGGGAGAGCCGGGACGGCGCCAGTCAAGAATATTCAAAGCCTCGTTGAGTCCGTCGCGAATGAGCATATACTCACGTGACGTTTTATCCATAACGGACAGCGCCTCAAAGGGCACTCTTATATCGTAATAAAGACCGTCCACCTCAAGGTCGCGGACAACGACAACAGGCTCGAACTTATATTCGTGGTAGTCGTAGCCTGTGCAAACGTACATAAGCACGTCGTAATCTCCGTGGGCAGGGTCAAGCGGTACGCTGCGGTGGTTTTCATCGGTGCCCTGAACGAGCTTACCGTCGAAATAAACCATGTACTGCGGATTTCTGCCGTCGTGATAGCAGTTTTCAAGCTCAAGCGCACAGCCCTCGGGGCATTCGGGCAGTGTTACCTTGCCGCGGAACCAGCCGTGCCACTCCTCCTTCATTCCAAAGCGGTCACTCTTTTTCCAGGGACGCCAGGAAAGATCGGCTGCCGGAGATTCGCTGTCCTTGTATCCGCATTCGGCAACCTCAAAGCCGCCGACGGGGTATATGGCTCTCGCTGTCAGCGGGAGAATCCGTGTGAGCATCTGCTCAATACGTTCATAGATAAAATTCATTTCTGCGTCCTCCGCAATACATATTTATACATATTAATTATACAGAAATCCTAACAGTTTCACAATAGATATTATAAAATAATTGATTTTCGTCATCCCATATCGGAGCGGTTGACAACGGATTTATAACTTGATATAATCTACCATAAAGACCTCACGAAAAAGAAAGGTACGGTAAATTATGATAACAAACAGAGCCGATATTCCGGAAAAATACAAATGGGATCTTTCTGCCATCTATGCAAGCATGGATGAGTTTCAGAAGGATTATGCACGCGCAAAAGAGATCAGCGACCGCTTCCCCTCCCACGAAAAGACTATGACGGAGTCTGCAGAGGGGCTCCTCGCAATGGCAAAGGACGACCTTGCATTCGAGCGCATTATGAACAAGCTCTTCTCTTACGCTCACCTTTCCTCCGACCTTGATAAGTCCGATAATTCCTTCCTGGCGCTTATGGGTGCCTGCATGAACCTTGCACACGAGGCTGCCGCAAAGGCATATTTCGTTTCTCCCGCTATCGTACGTCTCGAGGAAGATACCCTTAACAAGTGGTACGCAGAATGCCCCGAGCTTTGCGAGTTCAAGAGGACCATCGAATCCATCCGCCGCTACAAGCCCTACAAGCTTTCCGACGAAAACGAAAAGCTTATGGCAGGCATGAGCAATGCTCTCGGCTCCCATGGCGACATCCGCTCCATTTTCGCCAATGCAGACCTTGAATTCGGTTTCATCCGCGGCGAGGACGGCAAAAAAGCGCCTCTCACCGATGCAAACTACGGCGTATATCTTTCCAGCAGCGACCGCCGCGTGCGCCGCGCCGCTTTCAAGAAGATGTACGAGACCTACCGCAAATTCGGCAACACCTTTGCGGCTCTTATGAACGCATACGTTAAGGAAAGAGTTACCGTTTCCAAGACACGCGGATATGAATCCAGCCTTCAGGCCTCCGTTTTCAACGACGAGGTGACCCCCGCCATCTACAAGAATCTCGTTGACACCGTAAACGAAAATCTCGACGCTATCTACGATTACTACGATCTCAAGCGCGAGGTGCTGGGCCTTGCCAAGTATCATCTTTACGACGTTTACACTCCCCTCATCGGCTCCTGCACCAAGGAATACTCCTTCGAGGAAGCAGTTGAGGAGACTCTCGCTGCCGTTAAGATCCTGGGCGACGAATACCACGATGCGCTTGAATCCGGCATCAAGGAGCACCGCTGGTGCGACGTTTACCCCTCCAAGGGCAAGACGAGCGGCGCCTACAGCTCCGGCTCCTACGATACACAGCCCTACATGCTTCTCAACTACACCGGCAAGCTCGACGACGTTTCCACCCTTGCACACGAGGCAGGTCACTCCATGCACACCTACCTTTCCTGCAAGAACAACACGCCTCAGAATTCTCAGTACACTATTTTCGTTGCTGAGGTAGCTTCCACCGTAAACGAGCTGCTCTTCTCTCACAAGAAGCTCCGCGAATCCGACAGCGATGAAGAAAAGCTCTCCATCCTCAATCAGATCATGGAGACCTACAAGGGCACTCTTTACCGTCAGACCATGTTTGCTGAATTCGAGCTTTTCATGCACGAGGCAGTTGAAGCAGGCCAGACCCTCACCCAGGACGTTCTCTCCACCAAGTACTACGAGATCGTGAAGCGCTATTTCGGCAAGAACGTTGTTTGCGACGAGGATATCGCTCTTGAATGGATGCGTATCCCCCACTTCTACCGTTGGTTCTACGTTTACAAGTATGCTACCTGCATTTCCGCAGCTTCCAGCATCGTTAAGCGCATTGAGACCGAGGGCGCGCCCTACATCAAGAAGTATCTTGAGTTCCTTTCCACGGGCGGCTCCAAGTCTCCTCTCGACAGCCTTCTCATTGCCGACATCGACATGACGAAGCCCGAGGTGGTACGCGACGCTATCGACGATTTCAGAGCCACCATCGCTCAGTTCAGAGAGATCTACAATAAGTAATTTCAAATAAAAACAGCGAGAGTTCCCTCTCGCTGTTTTTGTTGTAGGTTTTAGCTTATTTATCAACTATCTCGATCAAGCAATAAACGGAGTGCATTGTTTCGTCAGGGCCATCAAACGCAGAAAGGTCCTTTCTTATCAGGTAGATGCCCGGCTCAAGATCTCCATATATATTTTGCAGAGTTATTGAGCATGGGGAGCTACTTTTCGCTTCAATTACATATGCTTTTTCAAGCTCCACGTACAGACCGTCGCGGTGAACGGATTTATAGGCGCCGTCATCAAAACGATAGAGCACGTAACTGCCGTCGAACACCACTTCATCAGTGGTGTTGTTGTATATAGTCAGCTTGATGGTATCGCTGACCCGGTACTCCGTATATTCCGCAACCATCGTAAAAAGACCGTTAATGTCTGAGGAATTGTTTTTATCTCCCTCCGAGGAGCACGCACTCAAAGCAAGAATATGAATGAGAACGAACATTACAGCCACATAACGGCAAATATTCTTTTTCATATTTTTCCTCCTTAATCGTTTGCATTAACGTATCCCATTATAAAGCTGTATACACCTTCGTTTATAGCGACACCTTCGTTATAAACGTACACCTTATTTCCATCGGAATCGTAATAGTATATCCCTGCGGTATGTATGCCGATAACAACGTTTCCCGAGCAGTAAACAGGTGCGCCACTTTGCCCTCCTGAGGTATCGATCTGATAACGTATCATTCCACCGGGCGTATGAGCCGTCGTTATGCCACCCATTCTGTGCTGATAGTAACGCTGCTTATATCCTGTTATCACTACGGACTGATTGGCTGCATTTGATAAGGCCCGCATTGAAAACCACCCGGTTTCATTTCCAACGTCGCTTCCGAGTATGATCACTGCATAGTCAGTGTAGTCTTGCCCACTTTGTATCCATGCGGTCGTAGTATATATATTTGTGGGCGTATGCGTACCGTACGGGTAACTTCCCACACTCACCCCCGGCATGACGGTCACGGTCGTTGCCCATCCGGAGGAATCATGCACTACGTGAGCCGCTGTAACCAGAACGTTTTTGCTTACGAACCAAGCGGTTCCAAAGCTGTTCGTGCCATCATCCCACGTGGTATTAACGAGAGCAACAGCCGAATACGGCATAACGGTCAGATCAGACACCATCACTCTGCCGTCTTCACCGATCACTCCCGTTACGGATACATCGGCAGAAGGATCCGGAGAACCGATAGGAGTGTATCCCTGATGAAAATACTCAAAACCTTCTCCGCATAAAAGAGGCTCGTCAACTATCAGCTTTTGATATTCGATCTCGCCTGTAACATAGTTCTTTCCGACGATCTCTGCTTCTTCCGGAGGAACGTCCATAAGGATGTATCCTTCATTGCCGATATAGCAGTTATCGCCAACTACGTCAACCGCGCTACTCGATATCCCGGTAACCGTTGCAATCAGTAATGCTGCACTAATTCCGAATAAGATGATCTTTTTCACTTTACTATCGCCTTTTTTTTACATTATAGTGCAAATTCATCACTTACGTTTATATTATATGCCATTTGTTGTGAATTGTCAACAACACATTCCACGTTTTTTTGCTTTCACAACTGATCACCTCCACGGGCGGCTCCAAGTCTCCTCTCGACAGCCTTCTCATTGCCGACATCGACATGACGAAGCCCGAGGTAGTACGCGACGCTATTGACGATTTCAGAGCAACTATCGCTCAGTTCAGAGAGATCTACAATAAGTAATTTCAAATAAAAACAGCGAGAGTTCCCTCTCGCTGTTTTTTATTTTGCTCATTTCTCGGGCAGGTCGTAGACCGCTGTGGCGTAATAGATATAGGGCGCGTCGTCGACTGTGGCTCCGTCGACCGGAAGCATGCAGCGCACCATAAGCATATACCGCCCCGCGTCTCTTCCCTCGGTCAAATTTATCATTGATTCCTTTGATTCGCCGGCGGAAAGCGCATACCAGCGATCGATCTCCTTTATTGGTCCGTCGTTCGGGATCCGATGCCACCCTCCGTTTTCAAAAACGAAGCTTTCCGTCCAATCATACGTTATATCGACACCGCTATGATTTATCATCGTAAAATCTATAAAGCCTTCTTCAAGATATCTCGACGTATCGACAGTCAGTTCAACTAAAGGAACGCTATGATATGCTTCTCTTTCATCAGTGCAGGAAGCAAACGAAAGCACGAGAATAATAGAGAACAGGATGGATATGATGCGTTTGATTGTTAAATATTTTTTCATTTCACATTCCCTTCAATGTCAATCGATGTAGGCTGAGTGTTATTCGGCTTGGTTTCGTTAACATTATTATACATCACTTGTCGCGTTATGTCAATCACGGCGATGTGGTGGGAGCAACAATTTCAAGCATGGCAAAAACGGAAGAAGCCGTATAGGCTTCTTCCGTTTTTTCACAGTATGATACAAATAAGGCCGCCTGAGCCTTCGTTGATTATCCTGCCGAGGGTATCGGAAAGCTTCATTCTTGCCTCCTCGGGCATATTTTCCATTTTATCGTGAAGTCCGTCGTTCACAAGCTCGTATAGGGTCTTCCCGAACATATTGGATTCCCAAATACTCTTGTCGCCGCCCTCAAACTCACGCAACAGATACCGCACCATCTCCTCCGACTGGGCCTCCGTGCCGACTATGGGGTTTATCTCGGTCTCAATGGTCGTGCGGATCATATGAACGGAGGGTGCCCGTGCGCAGAGACGGACGCCGTAGCCGCCGCCCTGCCGCACTATCTCGGGCTCGTCGAGGGTCAGGTCCTCCACGTCGGGCATAACGACGCCGTAGCCTCTCGTTTTCACCTCGTCAAGGGCATATTTCACCTTATCGTATTCCTTTTTCATTTCCGAAAGCTCACGAAGCAGGCATATCAGCTCCTGCTCGTCGGTAATGTCGAAGCCTGTCAGCTCGCTTATGGTCTTATAATAAACGGCGTCAGGTATGAGAACGCTCAGCTCCGCTTTTCCGCAGCCGAGGTCAGCCGCCTTTGCCGTCACCGACTCCACGTATTCCCCGTCGCAAAGGGATGCAAACTTCCCCACCCCTGCAAGGTCGCCCATTTTATACGATTCAGATGCGGCGGCGCGGATACGACTGTACAGCTCTCTCTTAAGGGGATGGTCGCTTTCCAGCGCCGAAAACCACCCCGGCGTGGCGATGCTTATCTCGCGGATGGGAAATTCGTAAAGCACCATTTCGAGGATACGCGTTATGTCCTCTCCGTTCATGGTGAGGCAGGAAACAAGGGCAACGGGAGCCTCATACCTTTCCTCAAGCTCTGCCGCAAGGGCTGCGGCGGCGGGGCTTTCGGGCTCCGCGGAATTCAGTATCACGGCGAAGGGCTTGCCGATGTCACGAAGCTCCCTCGCCACCCGTGCCTCCGCCTCCTCATAGTCTCTTCTCGGTATCTCGCCGAAGCTGCCGTCGGTTGTCACAAGCATACCTATTGTAGAATGCTCGTTTATGACCCGTCTTGTGCCCGTTTCGGCTGCTTCCGCAAATGGCATGGGCTCCTGCTGCCACGGGGTGGACACCATACGTATCTCCCCGTCCTCCGTGTCGCCAAGCACGCCCGGCACAAGGTAGCCAACGCAGTCCACCATCTTCACACGAAGCCGCGCGCTGTCGCGGAGGTTCACCTCCACCGCTTCGTCGGGAATGAATTTGGGCTCCGTCGTCATCACGGTGCGGCCTGCAGCGCTTTGGGGCATTTCGTCTCTCGTTCGCGCTCTGTCGTATTCGCTGACAATATTCGGCATCACCAGTGAATTCATAAATCTTTTGATAAACGTGCTTTTACCGGTGCGGACGGGACCGACGACACCTATGTAAATGTCACCTCCCGTACGCTCTGCTATATCGCGGTATATGTTACTCTCCGTCATATATGTCCTCCTGACAGTAAATCTTGTCTTATTCATATGATGGCACCGGAGAGAATATGCAATGTGCCCATAGCACATATCTTGACAGTGATGTTACGCTGTGATATACTATTATTGGAATTTGAATGAACTATATGGAGGCCTTCCATGAAACGGATATCGGCGATTTTACTCATCATATCATTATTGCTCGCGCCCTCGATGTTTTCCTCCTGCAGCTCCGATGAGGGATCTGAAGATTTTTATTTCACGATCTCATGGGGTGCGAACGGCGACTCCTTCTATAGCAGCAAAACGGGAACCTTAAGACGCTCAAGGGACTATAGTGAAAAATCGTCGGAATACAGCACTACTATGTTCTTTTCCGAGGATGATATGAAGATAATATACGACCTTATTGCCGAGATAGACGTTGATTCCCTGCCTTCTCAGTACAAAGGCCCGGAGTCTAAGCCCTCTATAAAGCTCACACTCTACGTTTATGAAGGGGGATCGTCGAAAACCGTGACCGGTTATAATATGAGCGACTATCTTGAGAATTCGAATAATGAAAAGGCGCAGCTGTTTTATGATAACTGCATGGAGATCATAGAAATGATCACAGCCACAGAGGAGTGGAAAAGCCTTCCCTATCATTTTTATATGTAAAGTCCGAAAAATAAAAGATCCCGCCCTTTGGCGGGATCTTTATTTTTGATTAAAGCTTGGATACGATCTCGGCAGTATCCTTAGCGATCATAAGCTCTTCGTTGGTGGGGATGACCCAAACCTTTACCTTGGATTCGGGCTTGGAGATCTCAACGTTATTACTCTGACGAAGGATCTTTGCATTGAGCTCAGAGTTGAGTTCAACGCCGAAGAACTGAAGCTCGGAGCAAATGCGCTCACGAAGCTCGGGGTTGTTTTCGCCCATACCTGCGGTGAATACAATAGCGTCGAGGCCGTTCATTGCTGCGGTGTACGCGCCGATGTACTTCTTGGTCTGGTATGCGATAACGGATGCGGCGATATTAGCGCGGTGAGTCTTTTCCTCGGAAACGGGGTTGCCTGCAAGGTCGGTGCCCTTGATGGCAGCTTCGATATCGCGGCTGTCGGAAGAGAAGCCGGAGAGGCCGAGGAAGCCGCACTTCTTGTTCATATATGTGTTCATTTCCTCGGGAGTGTAACCTTCCTTCTGCATGATGTAGGTTACGGTAGAGGGGTCAACAGAGCCGCAGCGGGTACCCATGATGATACCGTCCAGGGGAGTGAAGCCCATGCTGGTGTCTTCGCACTTGCCGCCGTCAACAGCGGAAATGGAGCCGCCGTTACCGATGTGGCAGGTGATGATCTTGAGCTCTTCGATGGGCTTGCCGAGGATCTTTGCCATTTCCTGTGCAACGAAGCGGTGAGAGGTGCCGTGTGCGCCGTAGCGGCGTACGTGGTACTTTTCGTATACGTCGTAAGAATAGCCGAACATATACGCTTTCTCAGGCATAGTCTGATGGAACGCGGTGTCGAATACGAGAACCTGAGGCTTATTCGGCATTACTGCGAGACATCCTTCAATACCCATGATGTGTGCGGGAGTGTGAAGAGGTGCGAAGTCGCAGCAGAGTCTGAGCTTTTCGAGAACCTCGTCGGTGAGAAGCATACTTTCGAAGAAGTAAGGGCCGCCATGCACAACTCTGTGGCCGATGGCTTCGATCTCATCCATGCTCTTGATGCAGCCGATCTTTCCGTCGGTGAGATAATCGATAACTATCTTCATTGCAACTGCGTGGTCGGGCATATCATAATTCTTTTCGTATTTTTCGCCATTTACCTTATGCTCGATCTTTCCTTCGCTTCCGACAGGATCGCCGATACCGATTCTTTCGCAGATACCCTTTGCGAGAACGTCACCGCTTACGGTGTCAAGAAACTGATACTTGAGAGAAGAGCTTCCGGCATTAACAACAAGAACCTTCACAAAAAATTCCTCCGATATATGTTATAAAAAATTTGACAAAATGAAATTAAACGATTAATATTATTATATTACAATAAAAAGATAAGGTCAAGAATATAAATCAACTTATTTCCGTCTAATTGTATGAAAAATTATATCTATATTATTTCCGAATACAACCCTCCGCACAAGGGTCACGCATATATGATCGACGAAATACGGAAAAACTATGCCGATGCAACCGTTATCGCCATAATGAGCGGAAATTTCGTTGAACGCGGGTCGCCCGCCATAATAAACCGCTTTGCGCGTGCCCTCGGCACGCTTTCCATCGGTGCAGACCTTGTGCTTTCACTTCCCTTTCCCCGCTCCATGAGCTCAGCCGAGTATTTTGCAAGGGGCGGCGTTCACATTGCCGCGTCTCTTGCCAAGGCTTTCCCCGACGGCTGCCACACCCTCGCCTTTGGAAGCGAATGCGGCGACACTGAGCTTATAAAAACCGTTGGGCGCCGCCTTGCGGACCCGGATTTCAGGCGCGAGCTTTACGGTCTTGATGCGGAGCATCACAACGCGCGCGGCATCTCCGCTTTTTACTCAGAAAGATTTCCCGACGGAAGCGGTGCTTTGCTCTCTCGACCCAACGACACCCTTGCCGTCGAATACGTACGCGCCATAGCTGAGCTTGATGCTCCCCTTTCGGTTTATGCCGTGAAGCGCATCGGCTCGGGGCACGACAGCGACGAGGACGAGGAATACCTCTCCGCTTCCGCAGTGCGGGAGCGCATATACACGGGTGGCTCCGCCTCCGATGCACTTCCCTCCGCCGTCAGCGCCATCGTTTCCGCTGAAATCGAAAAATACGGTGCTGCCTGTGAGGAGAATTACGGAGATGCAATTCTTTCCGCTCTGCGCCGCTATTCCCCCGAAGACATCTCCGCCATAGCGGAATGCGGAGGCGGTGTTGGCGGACGGCTCATTTCTGCCGCCAAAAAGGCTTCATCCTACAGCGAGCTGCTCTCGCTTGCGAAAACGAAGCAGTACACTAACGCACGTCTGCGCCGCGCCGCCGTTTTCGCTTATCTTGGGGTGCGCCGCGATGCTCTGGCAGCGCTGCCGCGATACACCCAGCTCCTTGCCGCAAACAGCCGCGGAACTGCCGCTCTTCGAGGTTTTGTCCGTTATAGTGACATTGAGGTCTTGACAAAGGCAGCAAATCACGATAAACTTTCATCCGAAGCATCCTGTCAGTATTTGCTTGAGGCTTCCGCTGACGACCTTTACACTTTGGCTTTTATGCCTCACCTACCCTCTGATGCTTTTCTCCGGTCGTCACCGCACATTATCACCTGAAATCACCGAAAGGTTTATTCCTAATGACAACAAAACTCAAACGCCGACCTGTCACCGCCATATATCTTATGCACTGCATCAAGCTTGTGTGGCGCTCTTCTCTTTTCATATCTGCGCTTACGCTTTACCTCATCTGCCATTTCACCGATTCTCCCCTTTCCTTCGGAGGGCTCGAAAACGACCCCTTCATTCTGACGTTCGTCTGGGTGGCTTTCGTCGTTGAGATGCTTTTGAGATTCATCCCCTCGAAGCTTGAAAGCATGGGCTGCCAGAAGGTTTTTGAAAGAAACTATGACCCCATATCAAAGGATGCCGCACCCGTTATCCAGCCGCGCCGCGTGACACTTCTCGTTCTGGCAGTATGGCTGTTCCTCAACGCCATCATCGGGCTCTTATATTTTCTGCACATTTTCGACAGAAGCATCCTTTTCATCATCTGCCTCGGATATTCCGTGTGCGACATCATCTGCATCCTTTTCTTCTGCCCCTTCCAGACCTGGTTTATGAAAAATAAATGCTGCACCACCTGCCGCATTTACAACTGGGACTTTGCCATGATGTTCACGCCACTGGTCTTCATCCCCAGCATATACACCTGGTCGCTTCTCGGAATATCACTTCTGCTTCTTCTCAAGTGGGAGATAACGGTATACCGTCACCCCGAGCGCTTTTCGGAAAGCACAAACCGCTGCCTTTCCTGCGCATATTGCAACGAAAAGCTGTGCCATCAGAAAAAGCAGCTCCGTGGATTCATCCGCAAAAACAGCGATTCGCTCCGCCTCATCGGAAACTCAATATTCCATATTGAGGACAAGCGCAATCGCTGACGGGGATTTGACATTTTGAGAATTTGGCTGTATAATCATCAAAAGCTCAAATTTTTTAAGGAACACACATGAACGATATAAAAGCAATCGTTGCAAAAAATATTGCCGAGCTCCGGCAATCACATAAAATGACACAGTACGACCTTGCAGTGAAGCTCAATTATTCCGACAAGGCTGTGTCCAAATGGGAACGCGGAGAATCCCTCCCCGACGTTACGGTGCTCGTTTCCATTGCAGATATTTTTGATGTCCCTCTCGATTATCTCGTGCGCGAAAAGCATCCGAAGATCGAAAAAGAAAAGCCGCCGAAGGCGCAGTATAACCGCCCCGTTATTACGGCGGTATCGGTTATGCTCGTGTGGCTCGTGGCATTCATCGTATTCCTCATCGTTTCGGCAGCCTCAAAAGGCCAAAGCCACGGTTACATCATTTTCATTTACGCCGTTCCCGTTTCCGCCATCGTGTGGCTGGTGCTCAACAGCGTGTGGTTCGACAGGCGCCGTAATTATCTTATCATTTCCATTCTTATGTGGTCGGCGCTGGCCGCCGTGTATTTCACGGTCCTTACCGCGGGGGAAAGCTTCCCCCTTATCTTCCTTGCCGGCATCCCCGGGCAGGCGATAATCCTTCTTTGGTCCATGATCAAAAGGCCTAAGCCCAAGCCGAGCGGAGCTGAGGATTAAGCATTCAAAAAAGCCTTGTTTTACAAGGCTTTTTTTGCGCATTCTACTGTCGGTAGAGCGGTAGAATCAAGGATTCTACCGGTAGGAAAGCAGCAGTATACCGAAGAGTCGACGATGTAGGTTGAGCTTTTTTCGCTTTTTGCATACAATAATGTCATGACAACAATGTCAGACAATAATGTCAGACAAAAAGCAAACGGAGAAAGCATCAATGAACCGCACTGTTTCAGCCCTTGATTACGAAGGCAGAGTCCTCATTTCGGCAAAGCCCGCCACACCGAAGAAAAAGCGCACCAAGCTTTGCGACAGGAAGCTTCCAAGCTACACCCTCGGCGAAGAGCTCACAAACGCCATAACTCACGGTCTCGGCGCGCTTTTCGGCGTTTTCGCACTGGTCACGTGCGTGCTCGCATCTGCCGCCGGAGGCGGTATTTGGGACGTTCTCGGCAGCGCCATATACGGAGCCTCTCTTATAATTCTTTATTCCATGTCCTGCATTTATCATTCGCTGAAGCCGGGAATGGGCAAGAAGGTGATGCAGGTCATCGACCACTGCACCATATACTTTCTCATCAGCGGCACGTACACCCCCATCGTTTTCACGCGTCTCATTCCCTATTCCCCGGGCTGGGGCTGGACTATCTTCGGCATCGTGTGGGGATGCGCCATCGTGGGATGCGTGTTCACTGCAATCGATCTGAAAAAATACGCGGCGCTTTCCATGGTGTGCTATCTTGGAATGGGCTGGTGCATCCTGATGGCTGCCAAGACCGCCATCGCCGCTGTGCCCGCCAACGGGCTTTTATGGATCCTCATCGGCGGCATTTCCTACACTGTGGGCGCCGTTGCATACGGACTCGGAAAATCCATACGTTACATGCACTCCGTGTTCCACGTTTTCGTGCTGATCGGCAGCGTTACCCAATATCTCGGGATCATTTTTTACGTATTATAAAAAAAGAAAGCAGCCGCAAAAAATCGGCTGCTTTTACTCTTATTCGATGCTGGTATCCAGCTGGAAGCGCATGATCTTGCGAAGAGTATTCTTGGGGAATTCCTCGTCGCGGACCTTGAGCACGTGGATCTTCTTATAGGGTACGGCGGTTTTATTATATTCATCGATGAAGGGCTTGAAGTGCGCCTTTGCATCCTCGATGCCGTTTGCACGGATGAACTCCTGATCGGGATAGATCTCGGCAACGATGGCATTGTGAGCAACTCCGCGGGCGGAGTGGCCTTCGTATACGATGATATCCTGAACGCCGGGAACGGAAACGAGCTCGTTTTCGATCTCTTCGGGATAAACGTTTTTGCCGTTTGAAAGGATGATAAGATTCTTCTTTCTGCCGGTGATATAAAGGATATTATTCTCATCAAGCTTGCCGTAGTCGCCGGTCTTGAAGTAGCCGTCCTCGTCGAATGCCTCGGAGGTGGCTTCCTCGTCCTTATAGTAGCCCAGCATTACGTTGGGACCCATAACGCGGATCTCGCCCTCGCCGTCTTCGTTGGGATCGTCGATCTTAACCGTATCGATATCGAGAACGGAGCCAACGCTTCCGGGAACAACGTTTTTGCTTCTGTTTACAGCAACGATGGGGGCACATTCGGTGATGCCGTAGCCGTTGAGGGTGGTGATGCCGATGGACTCGTAAAAATGGAGGATCTCGGGGTTGATGGGGGCGCCGCCGGAAATGATCATCTTCACCTTGCCGCCAAATGCTTCCGCAACGGAGCCAAAGAGCTTACGTCTTAAGTCGATGCCAACCTTGCGCAGGCCGTTGCTGAGCTTGATGGTCTTTTCAAGGATCTCTGCCTTGCCCTGCTCCTTGACCTTTGCCATGATCTTGCGGTAGAAAGTCTCAAGATAAAGGGGAACGAGAACGAGATGCTCGGGCTGCTCGTTCTTAAGCTCCTTCTGGATATAGCGAAGGCCTGCGGAGATATATACCTCGCAGCCGATCATAACGTGACCGATAAGCATAACAGAGGAGCCGTATGTGTGGTGAGGAGGAAGAACGCCAACGGTCTTGAGTCCGAAATCGATATAGGGGATAACGTCGGACATATCGGAGAGGATGGAGTTCTGGGAGAGCATAACGCCCTTGCCCTTGCCGGTGGTGCCGGAGGTGAACACGAGAAGAGACATCTTGTGTGTGTCGATCTCATATTCGTGATAAACGGAAGGCTCCTCGGCGTATTTTTCAGCTCCGCTTGCGATGAGGGACGAAAGAGATCTTTCCTCCTTCTTCACAGCCGTGTAAACGGGGGAAGCCTCAAGGCTCACGTTTTCCGCGATGTATTCAGCCTTTTCCTTGATATCCTCATCGGCGAAAAGGAAGGATGCATTTGCCTTCTTAACGGTGTCTGCAAGATCCTCCTTCGTCCATTCTCTGTCCATGGGAACGAGAACTGCGCCTGCGGAAAGGGTTGCATAATAGGTTACGATCCAATCGTAGGTGAGCTTGCCGATAAGCACACAGTTCTTATCGCGGCATCCCATTCTGATCATTTCGGAAGCGAGGGCGCGTACGTCGTCACGAAGCTTAAGGTACGATATCTCCACCTTTTCGTCGCGGTGGGGATTGGTGCGGTATGAAAATGCGGTCTTTTCGCCGTAGGTTTCCGCTGCCCATTCAACAAGCTCGCGCACAGAGGCAAATTCGCGCTTCTCGTGCAATTTTTCTTTTCTCATAATATTTCCTTTCACGGCACAGCCGTTATTATTATAGCGTTAGTTATTTTTTCAAGCCTTCAATGAAGAAGCCGAAGCTGTATCTGAAATTGCGGATGGCTTCCTCTCTCGGAATACCGCGGTTAACGGCATCCGCATTATATCCACGGCAGAAGCACCATATGGAATGGCTCATGATCTCCTGGTCAACGGGCTTGATATATCCCTTCTCCATTGCGTGCTCGATAAGCTTCTTGATCTCGCCCGTCCACCATTCTCTGTAGCTGTCGGCATCGGGAGCGGAGCTGAAGCTGTCAAATCCAAGCGCAACGGGGCTGTCGTATGAAAGCACGAGAGCATTCTCGACGACCTCCATAACGTATTCGAAAAAGTCTTTTTTTTCGCTGACAGCGGGAAAGGCGCTTTCCCTGATCTTATCAACGGTGTTTTTATAAACGATCCTCAACACCTCGTCGATATTATGGAATCTGTTATAAAAAACTCTGTTCGTGATCCCGAGAGCTTCGAGGATCTTTTTCACGGTGACCGTGTGCGCGCCAAGGGTAGCGGCCATTTTTTCAGCGGTTTCTATTATCTTTTCAGACATTTCATCAAAGATAAGCCGCGTGCTTGCGTTATCCATAGGCACCTCCCTGTCAGATCACAGTTTCAGCACACAGTGTGCTAAAAGAAATATTAACACACTTCACCCCTGTTGTCAACCGATTTAATTCAAAAATAATTAAGGAAAAAGGCGCAAAAAGGCTGTGACAGCACTGTCACAGCCTTTTTTTACACTGTATTTTCAAGCATTATGTTAAATTTACGGTCTGCGGCAGCGCAAAAGGTATATTCGTCCTTTTCGGCTTTGCAGAAGTACACGCCAGCCCTTTGCCACAAAACGGGTCCGCGCTCCGCTATCCTTCCCCACTCTGCTTTTTCCTCGGGCACAACGGAAAAAGTGGAAAATCCGCCGTCGATGCCGCTGCCCGTAAGCTTCACGAAGCTTTCCTTTGCGGTCCACACGGTGAAAAATCGGGAAAACGGGGCTTCGGCCACGAAATCGGCTTCGTTTTTGTGAAAAAAGCGCTCCGCTTTTTTGGAAAATCCCGCCTCGGCTTCGGCTCTGCCCTCTCCGCTGTCGGTCTCGTGCCGCTGAAGGTCGATACCGACCTGAAAATCCGCGAAGGCACAGATAAGCCACCTGCCGCTATGGCTGACGGAAAGATACACCCCGGGGTGACCCGAAAGCACGGGCTTGCCTCTTTGCGTCCTTTCCACAGAGAAGCATTGAGGAGGCAAAGGCGCGCCCTTACGGGCAAAATACCGCGATGCCGCCTCGGCTATCCTTTCGTCGGTGGCGGTGCCGTCGTCGGGGAAAAGATAAAGATATGCGGTGCTCTTCTCCTCGGTCATACGGAGGTGTAGCCCTTTTTGATCATATAATCGATAACGT
The DNA here is from genome assembly GCA_045586225.1 of Eubacteriales bacterium. Taxonomy (GTDB): domain Bacteria; phylum Bacillota; class Clostridia; order Oscillospirales; family CAG-272; genus DTU064. Next base: position 14,978 of record JAZMZX010000008.1, on the reverse strand, counting down.
CCTTGACCTGACGGAGCTTCCACACCTCGCGGTTGGGGATCTCAACGTCAAATTTGTCTTCAAAAACGCTGACGATATTCATAACGTCGAAAGAGGTGAGGCCCAGGTCTTTTACGAAATCCGTATCGTAAACGATATCGTATTTTCCGGTGACCTTGCCGACCACGTCCTTAATAAACACAAAAAGTTTTTCTTCCATTTGTTATCCTCTTTTATAGGTACGGCTTCAGGATCAGATCATATGGCGCTTGATCTTCTGAAGCGCTGTTTTCGAGAATTCGTTTTCGCGTATCTTCACCATCTGTATCTGCTGATACATGGGAAGCCCACGGTTGAGCTCGTTGATCTCGCGCTGGAGGCGCTCAAGGATCTCATACGATCCCATACCCTCTGCGCGCTCCTTATCAGGGAAAATGCTGACGGCGACCTGAACGTCATCGGTGGAAACACCGCTTGCGGCACCGTACACGACAACGTCCTTAACAAGATCCAGCTCTCTCAGCTTTTCCTCAAGCTTTTCGGGAGAAAGCTTCTTTCCGTTTTTGAAAACGATAAGATTCTTTTTTCTTCCCGTTATATAGATGAATCCGTCCCTGTCCATACGTCCCAGGTCTCCCGTGCAGAACCATCCGTCACGCATGACCTCTTCCGTGAGCTCAGGCATTTTATAGTAGCCCTGCATAAGGTTTTTGCCGCGCACGAGGATCTCATCGTCCACAAGCTTTACCTCGCAGTTCTGCGTGACAAGCCCCACGGAGCCGAATTTATTGGCTTTATTTCTGTTTACGCTGACGAGGGGGGCACATTCTGTGATGCCGTAGCCCTGAAGCACCGTCATGCCCATAAGTGTAAACTCGGTCATTATCTCCTCGTTCATATGGGCAGCGCCGCAAATGACGATTCTGATATTGCTGAAGCATTTTTTACGGATAGCCTCAAGAGTTTTTCCGCTTTTGCGGAAGCCCAGCTTATAAAGGACCTTGCGGATGGCGAAAAGCTTACGCAAGGATTCCGCTTTGCCCGATTCCTCTGCGCTTATCCATATGCGGTTATGGAAGGTCTCAAGCATAAGCGGCACAGTGAGCATGGTGTCCGGCTCGGCAAGATGGATATCTCGCAGGACCGTTTTAAGGTTGCCATTGATATAAAGCTTCGCGCCGATAATGAGGATCGCCAGCACGGAGCAGGTCATTCCGTAGGTATGATAGAAAGGCAGAGACGTAAAGGAAACGTTGCCTATCTTGACGTTTGCCAGCGCATCGGATGCATTTGTGAGTATGGCGGAATGGCTGAGCATAACGGGCTTTGAATAATTGGTGGTGCCCGAGGTGAACACGATGGCGGCCGTTGTGTCCGGAGTCACCGCGTCGTCGATCCTTTTATACTCATCGCATTCGGGAAGAGCTTCTCCCGCGGATATAAGGTCTCTTACGTTTGAAACTCCCTCTTCACTTCCGTTAAGAAGAAACATCCGAACGCTTTCGCTGGCAAAGCTGTCGCATATCATATCGAAATTGCGGGTGCGGAAGATAGCATCCGCATCTGCCATTCTTATCATCTGGCAAATGGTTTCGTCAGACTGCTCGATATCAACGCACACGGCAACAGCGCCGCAGCAAGCGGATGCAAGGTACACGAGGAGCCATTCGTAGCTGTTTTCGCCAACGATGGCAATGTGCTTTCCCGCAAGGCCCATTTCGATGAAGGATCTGCGAAGGCTGAGAACGTGGGAACGGAGCTCACCAAAGGTGACACCCTCTTCCACGCCCTTTCTGCTGAACCAGCCCACGGCAGATTCGTTTTCCTTATTCTCCGCAACTCCGTCGATCATATCGCGGAAGCGGGTATAATAGTTCACCCGATAGAAGGGATAGTTTTTCACCGGTCTTCGCCTCCGTTTACCTTCACGTGAGAGCAATAGAGCTCTTCAAAGCTTTCCCTGCCCATAATTTCAATAAGCTTCAGAAGTCCGTCAACGACTCTTTCGTCGAACTGAGTGTTTCTGCCTCTGTCAAGCTCCTGCATGGTTTTTTCGAAGCCGAGTCCGGAGCGGTAGGTTCTGTTTGATATCATTGCATCGAAGGAATCGGCAACGGCGATAACTCTTGCGCCGAGAACGATCTCCTCGCCTGCGATGCGGTCGGGATAGCCCTTGCCGTCGAAGCGCTCGTGATGGCTTCTTACGATATTCAGAAGCTCCTTAAAGGGAGTGTAGGTGCTGAGTATCTTTTCGCCCTCTGCAGGGTGCTTTTTGATGGAGGAATATTCGTCGTTTGTGAGGGGACCGTTTTTAAGAAGGATCATATCGGGCACGCCGATCTTGCCGATATCGTGGAAAAGGCCTGCAAGGCGCACAAGCTCCACCTGATCGGGAGCCATACCGATCACCTCCGCGATGGCGGAAGCAAGGCTGGACACGCGCTCGGAGTGGCCCTTCGTTTCCGCGTCTCTGGTTTCAACGACGGAGCGGAGCGTTTCAATGGTCTGCATATATGCATTTGAAAGATCCCGCTGATATTCGCGGATCTTTCTCATCTGCTTTACGGAATTGACGCAGGATTCAACCAAAAGCTCAAGCTGGTCGAATCTGTCGTCCTTTTCGTAGTAGCCCTGAATGTCGAGCTCGCGGATGGTCTTTATGGGGGGCGCCATGCTCTTGTGACCCGTGAGAAGAACGACGCAAAGATCCGAATTGAATTTGCGGACCTCCTCCACCACCTGATCGCCGCAGATGGGCGACATCAGAAAGTCGAGAAGCATGATATCGTAGCTGCCCGTGCGGACTCTTTCGATAGCGGCAACCGGATCGTTTTCAATATCAACGGTATAGCCGGATCTCTGGAAATAGTCCTTTATCGTAGAAGTGATGATGGGGTCATCATCAACAGTCAGAATGGATATCTGTTGCTGTAAGGTTTTTTTACTTCTTCTCATGATCAACCTCGCTGTTGGTATCTATTTTGCGGATATGAACCATATCGAGCGGTATCGCTATGCCGAATACGGCACCGCCGCCCTCACGGTTTTCACCCCACATTTCGCCGTTGAATTTACCTCTGATAACGGCATTGGAAATATAAAGTCCCAGACCCGTTCCCATGGTGCCCTTTGTGGTGGTCATTGACTTGAACAGCTTCGCAAGTGTGCTTTCGCTGATTCCGGGACCGCGGTCTTTTACGATTATTTTAAGCTTTTCCTCATCGTGGCATATCTCGATCTCGATCTCTCCGCCGCCGGTTTGCTTCTGGGCGTAGATCGCATTGCTTAAAAGATTGCCGATGACCTGGACGAGATTATTGATATCTCCCTGAAGTGATATCTCCTCGGTGGCGTCGTAAACTATATTGAGCTTACATCCGCTGTTCAAAAACTCGTGACGCATGAGGAGCCTGCTGCGCTTCAGCATCTCGTCTATTGTGAAGGTAACCTTTTCATCTGTGCTGATGTTGGCTGCCTGACCCTTTATGGCGGTGATGATATCCGACATATAGGTGGTGGATTCTCTCACCTTCGCGAACCATTCGCGCATCTCGCCGAATATCTCAAGGTAATCTTCTCTTGTGACCTGAGGGTCGTTGAGGCTGTCCTCACACTCATCCACAAGAGCTTCCGCCGCAGAAATGCAGCCGGAGATGCTCATGATGGGTGTTTTCAGGTTGTGAGCGAGGCCGCCGATCATCTGACCGAGGAAGGCGAATCGCTCCTGCTCCATCATTCGTTCCTGGCTATCCTGCAAGCGCTTCATACTGTCGCGCAGCTGAGTGATATCCTTGAAAAGAACGACAAATCCCGAGACCTGTCCGTTGATCTCAAGGGGAAGCACGTCAATAACGAAATACTTTTTACGTATTTCATCAAGCTTTACAAAGGTCACCGACTGCTCGTAGGATATCTGCGTGCCGTCCTGACGGCTGGATTCAACCGCATCGAGAAGGTTATAGATGACAGCCTTCTGTGACACGTCGTCATTTTTGACGCAATCGCCAAGCTTTGAGTTTTCGGATATTCCGAATTCCTTTGCGAACATCTCACCGAAGCTTGTATTATACTTGATCACCACGCCTGTATCGCTGAGCACCAGATAGCTGTCGGAGATGGCATTCAGGATATGCTGAGTCGCTATAGGCTTGATGTCGAGCATGTGGAGCTGGAATATGGCAACGCCGTTCAGTATGAGAGTGACGAGCAGGCTCATGGGTGTTGCCGTGATGGAGACCTCATCGCCGCTGAAGGTGGCGTAGATATTCATTGCCAGCGGGCAAAGACCCGAAAAAATGAAGAGCACGCACTGCTTCCAGTAAAGTGAGGTCCTGTTTTTCACACCTACGTAGATCATATAAACGACCGCCGATATAAGGCAGAGGTAGTTATAAACTGCACTGACGTAGATATAGGGTCCGAATCCGATCTCACTTCGGATTATGGAGAAATTAGTGTAATAAAGGTGATGCCAGGGATTTGTCCACGCCACGAGTATCGTCATCGCGGGGAAAATGAAGAGCAGCTTCATCCACAGCTTCATTTTCTCATTGCCCTTGACGAAGGAAATGGCAATGCAGAAGTAAAGCGGCATACAGAGCGCGCCTCCCGGCTGCATCAGACAGTCGAGAATGAACATCAGCTCCCTGTTTCCGGTATCCGCAAAGCGCATTACTATCAGCGGGATTATCCAGCTGGCGTATGCCACCGCAAGAACGAGAAACATTCTATGCAAAAGCTGTCTTTTCTTCTGGGCATGTCCGCTCCATATAAGGAATGCCACAAGGCTCATAAGAGCACAGGCAAACACGAACACCGAAAAATTGGAAACCATCCGTTATTCTCCTTTCCCGAATTCTTTAAGCACTGTTGCAAGGCCTTCGATCCTCTGAGGATGACCGATCGCAGCAAGCTTATCTGCCGTTATGACGTTTGTTACGTTTATGCTCTGGGATCCGGATCTTGTTTCAAAAAGATTGTTCATGACCATTGCCCAGAGAGCACCGTCGAGGCTTCCTGCCTTTTCCCTGAGGATAGGATCGAAGTCCCCGTTGGAAACGGTATTCACGTCCTTTGCGGCTGCAGCGATCACCTCACCGAAGGTGGGAGGCGTCGCGTTCATAATGTGATATATCTTCCCTTCCGTTTCCGAAAGAGCCACAACCTCGCGCGCTGCCACGTCGATGGGCATAACGTCCACTCTGACGGCAGCGGCATCTGCAGGGATGGCACCGATGCGGCAGAATCCCTTGATAAGCAGATAAAACGCATTCGTTTCGGGGTCACGCTGGAATTTTCCGTCGCTCATTCGGCCGCAGAGCCTTCCAAGACGGAATATCTTTGTGCGAAGTCCTTCCTTTTCGGCCTCGAGGACGAGTCCTTCCGCAATGAACTTGCTCTTAACGTAGATATTATCCTCCCAGACCTGACCGATGTCATAGTCGTTTTCCGTGAAATCGACGGTGACTCTGTCGTCCTTCAGGGAGCTTCCGCTGACACTGCAGGTTGAAACGTGGAGAAATTCCGCGCCTGCCTTCTTTGCAAATGCCAGCATATTTTCCGTACCGCCCACGTTGACCTTAAGGTATGCCTCCTCATCGGCGGCATAGTGGCGCACGTCTGCGGCGCTGTGGTATACACGGCTCACTTTTTCGGCAAGTGCACCGTATGCTTCCTCGGTGAGCCCCAGCTGCTTGTCCGTAATGTCTCCGCCGATAACGGTAACGCGAGACATCATAATATCTGCTTCGTCTTTTCCGAAATATTCGGTGAAGCATTGATAAAGTCTTTCCTCTGATCCGCCTCTGATAAGGCAGATAAGGTCGCTCTTTCCACGCTTCACAAGCTCATTTGTGAGGTGCGCGCCGAAAAAGCCGGTGGCGCCCGTTATAAGGGTGGAGGTGTGTGCCGCCTTTTCGGGCTCTGCCGTCTCTTCAACAGATGCAGAGCAGGCATTTTCTGCTCCCGAAAGGAGCGCTGCCTGAGCCGAAGCCGTCTGATTCTCGTAGAAATCGGAAAGCGACATTTCAAAGCCGTCGTTATAATAGTGGCTCAGCACGCTGAGAGCCGCCATTGACGTGCCGCCCTTTTTGAAGAAGGAGGTCTCTGTATCCGTCACGGGGACGGTGAGGACGCGATTCCATACGGAAAGCACGTATGCGGTGTCTGCCGCTATGGCTTTTGCCGCGGGGACAGTATCGACAGCTTCGGAAGCAGTTTCTTCGACCGCTTCGGAGATAGCCTCTTCGGGCTCCTTGTCCGCAAGGGCACGGAGGCTCTGCATATCGATCTTGTTCGTTGCCGTCATGGGCATAGAATCGAGTTTTCTGAGCCTTGAGGGGATCATATATACAGGCAGCTGATGCCTGATGGCGGAAAGCACGCCTGCATCGGTCACATCCCCGTTGGCAACGTAGAAGGAGCAAAGCTCCATTGTGCCGTCCTCCTTGCGGATGGGCACCGTTGCTGCGCTGACGACGCCGCTGACGCCTTCGATGGCGCCTGTGATCTCGCCCAGCTCAACGCGCTGGCCGTTCAGCTTGACCTGATTATCCTTGCGGCCGATATAATCGTATCTGCCATCCACACGAAGGCGGACGATATCACCGCTCTTATACATTTTCTGTCCCGGGAAATAAACGTCCTCGAAATAAGAGGCGTCCGTAAGCTCGGGGCGTGAAACGTAGCCCTTGGAGAGGCATTCTCCTGCAATATACATCTCACCGCATGCGGTGGGGATCACGGGACGCATATTCTCGTCCAGCACGTAGGTGCGGGTGTTCATGAGCGGCTTACCGATGGTGATGTGCTCACCGCGCTTAAGGTGCTCCATTGTGGTGAACACAGTAGCCTCGGTGGGGCCGTACATATTCATGAGGATGCCATCCGAATGATCGTAGAACTTATTGAGAAGCTTCTCGCTTACGGCCTCGCCGCCGAGAAGTACGATATTGATGTTATGCGCCGCGCGGCAGAAGGCTTCGTTTCCGAGGCACATTCCGAGGCGCGAGGGAGTCATTTCGAATATACCCGTCTTATACGTATCCACGAGCTCCGCAAGCCTCCAGGGGAGCATCATCTCCTCTTCATCTGCCAGAACGACGGTGCGTCCCAGAGCAAGAGCGATGACGGTTTCCACGATGAAGCAATCGAAAACAGAGTTTGTGGAGCAAAGCACCGTTCCCTTTATGGGATCGAGAAGGGTCTTCATCTGGGAGCAGAGGTTGGAAACGGAGCGGTGACGGAGCATCACACCCTTAGGCTGACCGGTGGAGCCGGAGGTGAAAAGAATGTTTGCGATGCTGTCGTCGCTGACGGCGGGGGAAGCAAAGGCCGAGGCCTCTCCCTCGGGCAGGAGATACCCCTCTGTGGGGAACGAATCCAAGAAGCCCTTCGGGAGTGCTTTTTCCGTTTCGCTGTCGTAGAAGAAGAGCTTGGCCTCCGAGATCTTCAGCATATAGCTAAGCCTTGCCTCGGGGAAGCTGTCGAGCATGAACATATAGGCGCAGCCCGCCTTAAGAACGCCGTACATAGCGGCGATCATATCGGGGGTCCTCTTCAGGCAAAGACCGACAGCCGAGCCTGCGGGCAGGCCTTTTTCGGAAATGAAGGCCGCAATGGCGTTTGCGCGCCTTTCAAGCTCGCCGTAGGTGATCTTACTGCCATGGAAAATGATGGCGGTGTCGCTTCCCTTGGCGGCGGCTCTGCTTTCAAGGATCTTATGAACGGGCTTGTTCATAAAGGTGGTGGCGGCATAGTTGGGACCGTCGATCAAAGCCTCGAGGTCGTCATATGAGAGCAGATCAAGCTCACCGATGGTTTTTGTCTCATCAGACATGAGCTCTTTCACGATCTGTCGCATACATCTGCCGTAGAAGGCAACGGTCTCTTCTGTGAAAAGGCTCGTTGCATATGAGAATCTGAGGGCGTGGGTGCCCTTTTTCTTTGCTATTTCAAGGATCATATCCATTTTCACGTTGCCTGTGGAAATGGGGTGATAGATCATTCTGCCCTCTCCGAGGCGGAAGCTGTCTTCGTCCACGGGGCTTTCGGTGAGCATCACGCGGTAAAGGGCATTTCCCTCCCCGCGGGGCAGATCAAGTGCGGAAATGATCTCCTCGGCGCTGTAGCTTCGGTGGTCCAGAAGCTCCGCCACCTCTTTTGCGGCGCAGCGCAGCCACTCGCCTGCGGTAACGTCGCGGCGGGGCTTGAGTCTCAGGGGGAGAGTATTGATAAAGGGACCGCAGATGCTTTCGGTGCCGGGAAGCTCACGGCCCGAAACGGGCGTGCCTATCATAAAGTCTTCCCTGCCGGAAACGGCGGAAAGAAGGATACCGAAGGCGGAAAGATAAAGGGTAAAAGGCGATATACCCTGCTTTTTGCAGAATTCCAAGAGGGATGCGTCCTCATCCTCGGGAATAAGGACCTCAAGCTCACGTCCCTTATAGTCAAACCTATGAGGACGGGTGAAGTCTGTGGGAAGGATCAGCGTTTCGGGCGTGTCCGCAAGGTGATCTTTCCAATAGTCGCCTGCGCGGCGGCGCTCCTCGGCGCCAAGCTTTTCCGAGGTGTGGATATAGTCGTAATAGTTCCAGAGAACGGTGCTGCTGCTTCCGCGGTAATATCCGTTGATGCGGTTAAGGATCACGGGAGTGCTCATTCCGTCGCCAATTATATGGTGGCTGTCTACGAAAAGATACACTTCCCCCTCGGCTGACTGCCAGACGGCGGCTCTCAGAAGAGGCGCACGGGAAAGATCGAAGGTGCGGAGGAATTTCGCCGCCGCTTCATCGAAGCCTTCTGCCGTGATGTGCTCTATCGCAAAATCCGCGTGGCTCAGAACGTGAGCCGCGATACGGTCCTTGCCGGGGGCAAAAACGGTGCGGAACACGGGATCGTCCTTAATGAGGGCGCGGAACGCCTCCTCAAGACGATCGATATCGGGCTTTTCCTCAAGGAGGAAAGCACCGGGCATATTGTATGCAAGCCCATCCTTATCGAGGGCGGAGGAAACGTACATTCCCTCCTGAATGGGTGTGAGAGGATATTCGTCGAGAACGGGAGATCTTTCAAGTGAGCGCTTTTCTTCACGGGCAACTGCGGAAGACTTGCTCTCTCCGTTTACGAGAGCCGCCAGACGCACAGCGCTTCTGCAGGCGTAAAGATCCGCAATGCGAAGCTTTTTGCCAAGGCTTTGCTCGATCTCCATAATGGATTCCATTGCGTTCAGGGAATTTCCGCCATGGAGGAAATAGTCGTCACCGCCGTTGATTCTGTCGGAGCCAAGAACGCGGCGGAACACGGAAAGGATCAGGTCGGCTGTTTCCGACATGGGAAGAGAGCTGTCGGAGGAAAGCTCCGGCATAGGAAGCAGGGCTTCATCCACCTTGCCGTTTGCGTCGGTGGGCATAGCAGACACTCTCATGAGGAACGCAGGGATCATATATTCGGGCAGATACGTTGCCGTGTGAGCCAGAAGCTCAGCCTCGTTCACTGCTCTGTCGGCGCAGTAGTAAACGCCGATAAGGGTCTGTCCGTTTATCTCGCACACTCTTGCGTGGGCGGACACAACGCCCGGGAAGGTGCTGACGGCGGATGCGATCTCGCCGGGCTCCACTCTGAGACCGCGGAGCTTTATCTGACTGTCGCTTCTGCCGGTGATGATGATCTCACCGTCCTGCGTCCAGTATGCAAGGTCGCCGGTGTCGTATATTTTTTCGTTTGTTTTGAAGGGGTTTTTGCCAAAGGCGGCATCTGTCAGGTCGGGGCGGTTGCGATAGCCGAGACCCACGCACTTACCGCCAACGTAAAGCCTTCCGTTTCCGCCGATGGGAAGGGGATTCATCCATTTATCAAGCACGTAAAGGCGGCAGTTGCCCAGGGGCTTGCCCGCAGTGATGCGCTCTGCGTGGGAAAGCTCCTTCATGCTGACGGCAACGGTGGTTTCCGAAGGACCGTACTGATTGTATATTCTTGCGTTCGTGTAGGTTTTGAGCTTTTTCAGAAGCTCGGGTGGGAACTGCTCTCCGCCGCAGACGATGCTTTCCATTCGCCACATAACGCGGCGGAAAGCGCTGCTGCGCAGGTAGCCCTCAAGCCTTGAGGGAGTCATGGAGAAGAAGCCCACGGCATAGCCGTTCATAAGCTCGGAAAGGCGCTCGGGGCGGTTAAGATCGTCGTCCTCGGGGAACACAACGGTCTTTCCGTTAAGGAGTGCCACGATGCTCTCGATCATAAATGCGTCGAATCCCACGTTGCACAGGGACAAAACGGCGCCCTGACCGTACACGGACTCCATTTCAGCGGCAAAATTCAGAAGATTGCGCTGTGATATTTCAACACCCTTGGGCTCGCCGGTGCTTCCCGACGTATACACAACGTATGCGAGTCTGTCGCCCACGGGGGTGGAGGTATTTCTGTTTTTAATATTGGGCGCGGCAAAGTACCCGTCTGCCTCAGCCGTTGTGAGGACGGGAATATCGATATCCGATAGGCGTGCCTTCCCCTTCTCATCGGTGATAAGAAGGCCGGCACCGCTTCCCTTAAGAATGGTACGGATCCTTTCTGTGGGAAGTGATTCGGAGATAAGCAGATATGCACAGCCTGCGCCAAGCACGCCCACCATTGCTGCGGGAAGCTCGAATTCCCGCGGCAGCATTATGGCTGCGAGCTCTCCCTCGCTGCCCATTTTTTCAGAAACGGCAGAGGCATAGCGTGAGCCCTTATAAAGCAGGGTGCCGTATGTCATTCTTTCGCCGTTATGTATAATGGCGACGCGGTTCAGGTATCTTGCGCTTTTTTCAACGAGAGCCTCGAAAGCGGAGCGCTCCTCAAGATACTTATCAGTGTCGTTGAAGGTGTATATAAGGCGCTCCTTCTCTTCCATGGAAAGCACGTTCAGCCCGTGGATGGGCTTTTTCGGGTCGAGAAGAGCCTCGCCTAAGATATGGCAAAGATTTTTATGAAGATTCAGGATATCTTCCTCTGTGAAATACTGAGCAAGATAATCGTAATCGATCGAATATTCCTCGATGCTCTTCAGGCTGGTGACGTGTATCGTCAGCTGCTCTGCCTGATAGCCGCAGTAGTGCCAGCGTCCGCTGAGAGTAACGGAGGCATCCCTGCTTTCGTATATCTTGCTTGCCTGATACGATAAAGCAATATTGAAAAGACGGCCGTTGTTGCCCGAAAGCTCCATGATCCTTGAGAAGGGGTACCACTGATGGCGAAGCATATCGTACCACCTGTCCATAAGCTCATCGTTGAACTCGTCGAGACTCCATTCGTCCTTTATCTCGTTATAAAAGGGGAGCGTCGTCACGAACATTCCCGTGCTCTGCTTGAACTCAAAGCTGGTGCGGTTGAAGATGGGCACGCCCACGGTGAATCTTTCCGCGCCTCCGATGCGCTTGAAATAGATGGCAAGCGCCATGTAGAAAACGGCGAAGGGCGCGATGCGCTTTTCCTCACAATAGGAATAAACGGCGTGATTAAGTATCTGCGGCAGGTCGAAGGAGAGCCTTCTGCCCACAGGGCTGACGGCGGCGCCGCCCACCGACTTGATAACGGAGGGCTCACCCGCATTCTCTACGACTTCCCTCCAATAGGCCTCGTCGCGGAGGTATGCCTTGGAATTCAGATATTCCTGCTCCTTTTCCACGTAGACCCTGTAATCGGGAGCCGGTTCAAGGGTGGGAGTCTTCCCTGCCAGAAGCTCAAGATAAGTCTTACCGATCTTATTGCAGATATTTATCTGCGACCAGCCGTCGGCAATGATGTGGTGAAGCTTCACGAGAACACCGCCGCCCGTCTCGGAATCACGGAAAAGGACGAAACGGTAAAGAGGTCCGTTCTCAAGAGGGATAAGCTCCCTTGTAACTGCGATCTCCCAGTTTTCTATGCCCTCCGTGCTCGTGTTGGAAAAATCGTAAACCGGGTGCTCCTCGCGGACGTAGGGCGCGTGATACTGCATAATCACGCCGTCTGCCTCTGTGAGCACGGTACGCAGGGACGGATCGCTTTCAAGGACAAGATTGATGCTCTTTTGGAGTATAGGAAAATCAACCCGTCCCTCAATGCGGATCGTCGTGCTGATGTTGTTCACCGACGTTCCAGAATAAACGCGTTCAAGGCTTAAAATATTCTGTTGGCTTAACGATAAGGGGAAAAGCTCCCCGGGGATGTGACTGTTCATTATCGTTCCACCTTCTGCTGACGGTTATGGGGGATATCCCCCTGCGGATCTCAGTTTTTGCCGTATATTATAAATCTGTGGCCGCCGGCATCCTTCGCGGCATACATTGCTTCGTCTGCCTTGCAGAAGAAGTCATCGTACTCAGCCTCGCCTGAGTAGATGGCAGCGCCAACGGAGCAGCTGAGACGGAGATCGGGCACCTGCTCGAATCTTATCTTCTCAAAGGCCTCGTTGATCTGACGGCAGCGCTTCGTTACCGTTTCCGCATCGGAAACGTCCTTCATAAGCACGAGGAATTCGTCGCCGCCCACGCGGCCGACGATATCGTTTGAGCGAAACAGCTTTCTGATAACGGCTGCCACGCGCACCAGCACCATATCGCCCACCATATGACCGTAGCGGTCGTTGAAATACTTATAATCGTCGATATCGAGCATTATAAGCGCCGAACGGTTTTCGGGGTTGGATATATATTCCTCAACAAGACGGCGGGTGGTTCTGGTATTGTAAAGAGCTGTAAGGGAGTCCTGCTCGGCGCGGACCTGAAGATTGCTTAACATGCTCTCCGTTTCGGTGAGCTTTGTTCTGTAGTGAAGAACGTCGCTGATCCTCTGGTCGGTGACTCGCTTCATTTCCTCAGCCTCGATGAGCATTCCGGCAATGAGCTCCTTGCCCTCGATAACGCATTTGCGTCCGCGGAAAAGCGTGATCATCTCGCCGCCGAAGGGGCGCTTGAAAACGATGAAGGAATACACGCTTTCCGACGTCATACGCTCTTTCACGTAGTCAAAATTTGCGGTAAGGGTCATAAGAGATTCTTTCGCAAGCAGCTCGGCACCGTTCTCGTCGTAGCCGAGAAGGTCCGCAAGCTCGGAAACGTCGCCGAAGAGCGAAAGCTTATCGTCACACTCCACGAACATCTTCGCGGATATAACTCCGTTTATGTACTGTACTGATCTCGTAACCATCTGAGGTCCTCCTTAGCGTCGGGTTGTAAGGGGCAAACTTCATAGCGAAGCTCAATATCGTAATGGGGGAATTTGTTATTGTATGCGCGGATTATACGCTCACACACCATTATGCTGTTTTCGTAATTTGCACGGGGCAGCATAATAACGTACTGGGATGCGCTGCATCTTGATGCGGAATCTCCGCGTCTGAGAGAAAACTTGATCACCTCACCCAGGTTTCCGATGACCTTTTCCGTTTTCTTCGCGGAAAGGTTATCGCCGTTTCTTCCGGTTACTGTGATGAGCGCGATATGCGCCGCAATGCCGCTTCTTGCAATGGAGCGGGACATGGAATAGTAAAGCACTCTGAAGAAGTCGTATTCGCAAAGAAGCGCGCCTGTGTAAACGTCGTCCTCACGGAGCTGCTCGCAAAGAGCTTCGATGGAAAGCTTATGGTCATTATTTGTTTTCACAGCCTCGCGGTAAATCGCGCGGGTATCGTCGGAGGGGATAACGCCAAGCTCTGTGAGAAGCCTTTCGGAAAGCTTCTGATATATCTCAACGGCTTCCTTCTGCTCGTTTTTAGCAATATGTGCCTTCATGTAGAAGCAGTGGACCTCTTCATTGAAGGGATCCATGGCAACAGCCTCACGGCACACGTCGATGGCAAGGTCGTATTCTCCCCTTTCAAGGAGCTTGGGAAGCGCATTCATCACGTGACTGAGATAGGTGTTATGATAATACGTTGCATTGGGAATGACCCACATCTCCTCGGCCATGCGGGAAAGGAACCCGCCGCGGTAAAGCTCTATGATCTTAAGGGAAACGTCAATGTCTTCGGTGCCGCCTGCTTTATATTCATCGTTAAGGGAATCGAAGGTCTCATAGTCCGTAACGGGAGCGTACTCACTGTTCCAGAGGTAACCGTCGCCCTGACAAAGTATCAGCTGACGGCCTGCGCCCTGCCAGAGCTTATCAAGCTCCGTGCGCACGCGGTAAAACAGCGTTTTCAGTGCACCCGAGGGGTTTACGCCCTGCTCGTTTTCACGCCAAAGAAGATTCACAAGCTCGCTTTGCTTAATAATGCGGTTGCGGTTGCAGATCATGTATGCGAGAAGGACCCACACCTTGCGTGAGCGATTATCGCTGTCAGATATAGTTTTTCCGTCTGTGTTTATTGAAAACTCACCAAACGTTTTTATTTGTAACTCGCGCATAGCTTGCATACCTCCCGAAAAATGGTATTATATGTACAAGATTGGTTGTCTGTTTCGACAATACTTCGATATTAATAATAATAGCATTTTATTATAACACACAATATCCAAAAACACAACACCTACGAGCACATTTTACATATTTTTATTGTTTTTATGCGAAAATCCGTCACTTGTGAACGGTTCGGAGCCGTCGGCTATTGACACCCGTGTCGAAATATGATATCTTATAATGTAGATAACTATAATTTTCTGGAGATTTTAAGCCATGGAAAAGAAGATAATATCATTTTCCTTAATATTGGCACTTGGTATAATACTCTTGTTTTTCTCTGTCTATGCGCTGATCGTGCGCGGGTCTGCTCCCGACACGGACACCGATACCGGATCTGCCGTCACAGATACCGAGATATCAAGCGAAGAAACCGAAACCGGAGACGGAGAGTCCATTGATTCCGACAGCACAGTCGGAGATGAAACGGAAACGGAAACCGAAACGGAGACCGAGACTGAGACCGAAACGGAAACCGAGACTGAAACTGAAACGGAAACCGAGACTGAAACGGACGAGGTAACAACAGACACCGAGCCTCCTGTTACCGAGCCTCCCGTTACCGAGCCTCCCGTTACCGAGCCCCC
>JAZMZX010000007.1:0-23727 GCA_045586225.1 Eubacteriales bacterium | reverse complement strand
GGAAAACCTTTTTCAAAAGGTTTTCCTCCCCTTATAAGTCAAAATGTTAAAAATTACTTAGCAAGAACCTTCTTGAGCTGAACGAAGCGCGGGAGACCGTCTTCCTTGACCATGCCTGTTTCGCCCTGGATGAGGGGGAGGCAGTAGTCGATGAAGTCCTGTGTTACGCCGTTGCCTTCAGCGTTGATCCATTCTGTGGGAACTTTCTTTTCTGTGTTAGCAACGAGAGAAAGATCGAAGAGTTCGGGTGTGCAGTTGTAACCGTTTTCGTCGCGTGTGCACTTGAAGCCGACCATCTTGTCTGTAGCGCCTGCAACAGCAGCTTCAACAGCTGTCTTACCGGAAAGGAAGGATTCAGAGATGTCTGTGCCGGATGCGCAGTGAGCAGCGCAGCGCTGGAGGAGGGAGAGCTCGATGGGACGAACCTTAACGCCGAGTTCAGCCTTGATAACGTCTGTGAGACGAGCTGCAAGACCGCCGAGCTGAGCGTGGCCGAAGCCGTCTGAGCCGGATGTCTTAGCTTCGGATACGAACGTACCGTCAGCATAGTGGATACCTTCGGAAACTGCTACGAGGCAGTTCTTCTTTTCGCCGTATACGCGCTTAACGTCAGCGATGAACTGTTCCATAGAGAAGTCAACTTCGGGGAGGTAAATGAGATCGGGACCGTCGCCCTTGATGTTAGCGCAAGCAGCAGCAGCTGTGAGCCAACCTGCATGACGACCCATGCATTCGATAACGGTAACCATACCTGTATCGTATACCTGGCTGTCGCGGGAAACTTCCATAAAGGATGTAGCGATGTACTTTGCAGCGGATGCGAAACCGGGGCAGTGGTCTGTGCCTGCGAGGTCGTTGTCGATCGTCTTCGGAACGCCGATAACGCGGCATTCGTAACCAACGCGGTTCATGTACTTGGAGATCTTGTTGCAGGTATCCATGGAGTCGTTACCGCCGTTGTAGAAGAAGTAGCGAACGTCGTACTTCTTGAAGATCTCGAGAATGCGCTTATAATCTGTATCGTCAACATCGGGGTCAGCGATCTTGTAACGGCAGGAGCCGAGAACGGAAGAGGGAGTGTGGAGCATGTTTGCGAGTTCCGCAGGATCTTCCTCGTCCATGATCATGAGACGGTCGTCGAGAACGCCCTTGATGCCGTTGCATGCACCGTAAACCTTGGTGATGTTGGGGTTTTCAAGGCCGGTCTTGATAACGCCGTAAGCGGAGCAGTTGATAACGGAGGAAGGACCGCCGGACTGACCGATAATAAGTGCGCCTTTAAGTGTAGACATAGTGATAAACTCCTTTTTTATAAAAAACAGTTATTGAAAACGTATTTCGAATCATTATAGCATATAATCGCCGCAAGTTCAATTAAAATCGAAAAAATTACTTAAACTAAAGGGAAAATCAGTCGATGGCGGCGAATCCCGAGCCAAGGACCTCGCTTGCATCGGTGAGGATCATGAAGGCGGTGGGGTCAACGCGGTGGACCACGGTCTTCACGGAGAAGATCTGGTCTCTCTTCACAACGCAGAGGATAACGTGCTTGTCCTTGTGGGAATACCATCCGAGGCCGTGAAGGATAGTGACGCCGCGGTTTACCTCGGCAAAGATTGCATCGGAGATCTCCTCGTATCTGTCGGAGATAACGAGCACCATTTTAGCGGTTTTCGAGCCGTCGAGTATGTGGTCCACGGCAAAGGTGTAGGCCACGGTACCCACGATGGAATAAAGGATGCCGGCGAAATTCTTCGTTGCAAAAGCGGCAAAGGTGACGATGAAAACGTCTATAGCCAGAATGAGCTTGCCTGTGGATATCCATTTGAACTTCCGCTTAAGCATAACGGCGGCAAGGTCGGAGCCGCCGGTGTTGTATCCGCGGGAAAGAAGGATGCCTCCACCGGCGCCCAGCATAAGGCTTCCCAGAAGGGCGCAGAGAAGAGGATCGTTTATTGTTGAGGGGAGGAATACGAGAAGGTCCGAAAAAACCGAGGTGGCAACGGAGGCTATGATGGTTTTGTAGAGTATCTTGAAGCCGAATATCTTCAGACCGATCAGAAGCAGGGGGATGTTCACGCAAAGCATCATCATACCGACGGGAAGGCCGAAAAGGATGTGTATCGTCGTTGCGAGACCGGTAGCGCCGCCAAGGACCACGTTTCCGGGGGTGAGGAACATAGCAACGGCGCCGCCGAATATGACAGAGCCGAAAAGAACGTAGATGATCTCAGAAATAATATCCTTGTGTTTTTTGAAAAAGCCGAACATATAAGCTCCTTTAGATAAGATATTATGAAATTAACGTACCCTAATTATATATTTTAAGCCGTAAATCTGACGTTGTCAAGAAACAGTAAAAATTAAAGGCAATATAGAAACGGTATTTGCCGTCAGCGGCTTCTGAATTCCTTCGGCATAACGCCGTTTTTACTGTAAAACAGCTTGTAAAAATATCCGAGATTGTGGTATCCGACAGCATCCGCAACGTCGCTGACGGACATTTTGGTGGAGAGAAGCAGGCGCTCAGCCTCACGCAGGCGGACGCTCTGCAGATATTCGGTGTAGGTTTGCCCGGAAAACTCCTTTATAAGACGGTTGAAGAAATCGGGATTATAATGAAACCGTGAGGAAAGATATTCGATCTTCACATCCCGATAGTATTTGTCGATGTAGGCGCACACGTCGAAATAAAGGCGGCGGCGAAGCTGAGCCTTCTCGTCGCTGGTGAGGCGGAAGGCGTATTCTCTCGTGAGCAGATGCAGAAGACGGATAATGTTGCCCTTGATGATATCGGTGGCGCCGGGCTTCATGCCCGCCGCTTCGTCGAGAATTGCGGAAATGGCGGAGGCGGTCTCTTTTGCATCTCCTATGGGGTAGAAGCGCACGTACTGATAGTGCTCCTTCTTTTCCAGCACCAGCGTGCGGAGATACTGCTGCTCGTTATACTTTGCTTTTTCCGCGTCCATTGCGTCTGCGAAGGTCTCCGGGGCAAGAGAAACGTAAAGAAGACTTACCTCGTCTCCGATCAGCTCCGCGTGCGATATGTTTCTGTCCATAAGGCAGATGTCACCGCTGTTGAATTCCGCAATGCTGTCGTTAACGATGAGACGGAGCGTGCCCTTTGCAACGTATGCGAATTCAATGAAATTGTGGGAATGAAAAAGGGTGTTTTTCATTTCGGACATGTCGAATGCGGATACGGTGGTGCGGCTGCTTTCGGGATAGAAAAAGCGGGAGCGCATGGTGCTTCTGTCCACGCGGAAGGCGAGGATTACGAGATGCTCTGTGAAATTGCGTGAGCCGTCGCTGTTGATTATTATTCCCGACTGGCGTTTTTTTTGCTCCGTATATTCAAGAAGCCTGGAGTAGGGCTGCACCTCTTTCGTTTCGGTGAGCTCGAATATGCGGCGCGCGATGGATTCCTTCACGGTGCTGCCTCCTTTTCTTTTGGCTGTGATCTTATTGTATCATATTTGCGGTCGGAATAGGTAAGTTTTTTGAAGAAAAATCGCGGAGGCGGTAATTGAATCCGAAGCATAAAAAAAGTATCATTTGTATGGTGGCAGATCTTTTTCTGCCAACCGATTCGATATCATATGGAGGAAAATATGAAAAGAACAGTCGCTTCGCTTTTGATAGCGGTGATGATGCTGACGGCATTCGTCGCCTGCTCCGATCCTAAAGACGAAAACACTCCCGCGGACACAAACGGACCTGCCGGAAGCGGCACCGTTGATTCGGACACGGAAAAGGCCGAGGAGGTCCTTGAGATACCTAACGAAAAGTTCTCGGACGAGGAATTTGTGATCCTCGTAAACAAGAATTATAACTGGAATTTCTCACAGGCTGATTTTGACGAGCCCTCTGACAATGCTCTCGAAAACGCCCTTTACCTGCGCAACCGCGAGGTGGAGGATATGCTGGGATGCACCATTTCCGAAAGACTCGCTGACACCTACGATTCCATTGCGGGCGATTTCCAGCTTGCGGTAGAATCCGCAGACACGGAGGCTTTTGACGTTGCCTTTATGAATCTGCTTCACTGCGGCACCCAGGTCGGCGCCGGTAACTGCTACGACCTTGCGGAATTCCAGTACATAGACCTCGACAAATCCTGGTGGGACCAGTCCTCCGTCGAGCAGCTTGCCATCGGCGGCAGAAACTACATGGTGGGCGGTGAGGTGCTCTATTCCGACAAGGAGCTTCTCTGGCTCATATTCTTCACAAAGGAGCTCATCAGCGCAAACGGACTTGAGGATCCTTATAAGCTCGTTGAAAACAACGAATGGACCTGGGATAAGATGAACGAAATGATGGCAGTTGCCGCTTACGACGAAAATGCAAACGGCACCTGGGACGAGGGCGACATCTGGGGTCTCTGCACTCACGACTATCACTACGCGGCAATGTGGGTCACCGCTGAGCAGCGTCTCGTCCGTCTGGATGAAAACGGCACACCCTATGCAACCTGGGGCACCGATCAGTTCGTTACTGTGTACGACGATATCCTTGAAATGCTCACTCAGGATTGCGTCAAGGACGACAGCGACGTGTTTATTATCTCTG
Source organism: Eubacteriales bacterium (assembly GCA_045586225.1). Taxonomy (GTDB): domain Bacteria; phylum Bacillota; class Clostridia; order Oscillospirales; family CAG-272; genus DTU064. The sequence goes on along the minus strand of JAZMZX010000007.1, from coordinate 19,158 downwards.
CTATGAAAAACGGCAAGACCCTCTTTGCAGGCGAGGTCGTTGGCTGGGTATCCGGTTACCGTGAAAACGAAAAGGACTTTGGTCTGCTTCCCATGCCCAAGTACAGCAAGGATCAGGATGAATACTACACTCTCGCCTGCCAGCAGGCAGACCTGCTCGTTGTAGGCAACAATCAGGACGACACCTATTTCACCGGAATCGTGCTTGAGGCTATGGCGGCAAAGGGTCAGGAGATCCTTCTCCCCACATATTACGACAATCAGCTTCAGTCCCGTCATTCCAGAGACGAGGAATCTGCCGCAATGCTCGACATTATCTTTAAAAACAGAGTTTACGATATCGGCACCATGTTCAACTGGGGCAATATCTCCACTCAGCTGATGTTTGACACGGGCAACCCCGCCGCGCTCTGGGCTTCTAACCGGAAGGCATTCAACAAGGCTATGGAAAAATCCCTTGAAAAGATCCTCGGTGACTGATAAAATAGACGTAAGAAACCACAATTAAGATCTACGGAGTTGCATTATGAAAGAACGGTCAATAAAGCTTGATAAGGTCTCCCTCGGCGTTTGCTATTATCCCGAGCAGTGGGATGAGAGCCTTTGGGAGGATGATCTGAAGCGTATGCTCGATATGGGCATCGGAACGGTGCGCGTTGCGGAATTTGCCTGGAACGTGATCGAGCCGCGCGAGGGCGAGTTCACCTACGGCCTTTTTGACCGCTTCCTTTCGCTTGCTGAGTCGGTGGGGATGAAGGTGATTTTCGGCACGCCCACGGCAACGCCGCCCGCATGGCTCACGAATAAATATCCCGAGGTGCTGAACGCGGATATAAATGGCACTCTTTACCGTCACGGCTCCCGCCGTCACTATAACTATAATTCCCCCATATACCGCGAGCTTTCCGCAAGGATCGTCCGTGTTATGGCGGAAAGATATGCAAAATCCCCCGCCATCATCGGATGGCAGATAGATAACGAGCTGAACGCAGAAGCAAACCGCTTCTATTCGGATGCGGATACCGTTGCATTCCGACGATTCCTCCAAAATAAATATTCGACACTCGAGGCGCTGAACAGCGCGTGGGGTACGCGGTTCTGGAACCAGACCTACAACGAATGGGATGAGATATTCGTTCCCCGCAGAACCACAAACAACGCAACGAATCCGCATCTGATGCTCGATTACCTGCGCTTTATTTCCGACAGCGTTATCGGATTTGTGAAGCTTCAGGCAGATATACTCCGCGAGTACGTGAAGCCCGGCGATTACATCACCACAAACGGCATGTTCCCCGATATCGATAATCACGAAATGACGAGGGAGCATCTGGATTTCTATATGTACGATTCCTACCCCAACTTTGCCTACGGCACCGACGGCAGACCCGGCCGCAGGGACAAAAACTCCTGGTATCCCGACCGCGGATGGAGCCGCGATCTTTCGGTGACAAGATCCATTTCGCCGAATTTCGGTATTATGGAGCAGCAGTCCGGGGCAAACAGCTGGAACATCTGGGGTCTCTCACCCTCGCCCAAGCCGGGGCAGATGACGCTCTGGACCATGCAGAGCATAGCCCACGGCGCCGATTACGTCAGCTATTTCCGCTGGCGCACCGCGGCCTACGGAACGGAAATGTATTGGCACGGCCTTTTGAATTACGATAACAGAGACAACAGAAAGACCGACGAGCTTCGCGAAGTGTATAAGCTGACGGAGAAGCTCGCGGGACTTGCGGGATCAAAGTATAAGGCTGAGTTCGGCGTTATCGCAGATTACGATAACATCTTTGACGAGGAGATAGACAGCTGGCACGGTTCTGTGGCAAGAGAAAGCCGCGACGGCATCTTCCGCGCCGCTCAGCTCTCCCACACTCCCTTTGATTACGTATACGTCAACGGCAAAACTACCGTCGACGAGCTTTTGCGCTATCCCGTGCTCTTCTGCCCCCACTCCCTCATTCTGACGGAGGAGAGAGCGAAGCTCTATGGGGAATATGCGGCGAGAGGCGGCAAGATAGTGTTTGCCTGCCGCACGGGATATAAGGACGAAAGAGGTCAGTGCTATATGATGCCCCTGCCCGGATTTGCAGGTCCTCTCGCGGGCATCGATATCAAGGATTCCACCGCCGTTGCAAGAGGCGACGACATCGTTGACATTATCCTCAACGGCGAAAAGGTCACATCCGGCATCTATAACGATATCCTCATTCCCGACGAGGGCACCGAGGTCATCGGCACCTACGACGGAGGCTACTACAAGGGCGCGCCCGCAGTGACGAAGCGCAGGCTTGGGGACGGTGAGGTCTACTATTTCGGCGGTACCCTCCGTGAGCCCGCTGCGATGGCTATGCTGAAGCTTTTCGGCATCACCGAGCCCTACGGAGAGACGATAACTCTTCCCGAATGCTGCGAGCTTGCAGTGCGCGGAGACTTCATCTTCGTGCTGAACTATGCTCACGAGGCGGTAAATATCACCCTAAACGAGGCTCTTTGCGACGTATTCGATGGCGGAAAAGCCGAGGGCAGCGTGACACTTCCCCCCTTCGGCGTGAAGGTTTATAAGAAATAACGAAATAAAAAACGCAGAGCGAAAGGCTCTGCGTTTTTTTATTTCGTTTTATATGCTTCCGAATGCGTCGGCGAAGCGCTCGAGGGCTTCTGTCAGTACCCATTTGGGGCAGGCGATGTTGATGCGCTCAAAGCCTGTGCCTTCCTTGCCGAATATGTAGCCTTCGTCAAGGAAAAGGTCGTGCTCAAGGTTGATCCTTTCGATCTCTTCCTTGGAAAGACCGAGACCGCGCATGTCGACCCACATAAGGTACGTGCCCTCAAGGCGGTATACCTTAAGCTTCGGTATGCGGGAGGAGATGAAGTCCACCGCCGTGTCGTAATTATCCTTGATAACGGTGAGCAGCTCTGTGAGCCAATCCTCGCCGTAGGCGTATGCAAGGCGGCAGGCCTCGTATCCCAAAGCGGTGAGACCAACGTGAGCGCCGCCATTTACGAAGCGCTCGCGGATGCCGTCGTCAAAAACGATAACGTTTGAGGTCTGCATTCCTGCGATGTTGAAGGTCTTGGAGGGAGCGCAGCACACCGCTATGATGGGGTGATATTTTTCGTCCATTGCCGCAACGGAGGTGTGTGTGACGCCGGGCATAATGAGATCGGAGTGGATCTCGTCGGAGATAACGTAAACGCCGTGCTCAAGGCAAAGGTCAAGCATACGGGTGAGCTCCTCGCGTGTCCACACTCTGCCCACGGGATTGTGAGGGTTGCAAAGAATGAACACCTTCACGTCGGGGCGGGAAACGATGGACTCGAAAAGCTCAAAGTCGATCTCGTATGTGTCGCCGCAGTCGATGAGGGGACATTCAACGACGGGGAGTCCGTTTGCATTGCCTGCATTCCAGAACGGAGGGTAGGCAGGGGTCATAAACACGATGGAATCGCCCTTGCCTGCCAGAGCACCTGCACCCTTGACGAAGGCGTTGATAACGCCGGGCGAGGTGAGGATGTGCTTTTTTTCGGGGATATAGCCGTGACGGCGGCGGCACCAATCGATAACTGCCTCGTAGTAGCCGTCGGTGGGCTGGGTGTAGCCGAGGATGGCGGTGTCAAGATAAGACTTCAGGCCTTCGATGATCTCGGGAGCGTTCTTGAATTCCATGTCGGCAACGGAAAAGGGAACAACGCCGTCGCGAAGGGAGGGCTTGATGCCGTACATCATATCCCATTTGGATGCGCCCACGTTTTTGCGGGGAACGAGTGTCTCAAAATCGTATTTCATAGGTCGGATCCTTTCTGACTTGCAACGGGGGCTTATGCCTCGCAGTCCATGCAGACGCGCTCGGTGATGAGGGGACGGATAACGGAAGCAACAGCCAGATGCTCGGGGTGAGTCTTATATCCGAGGTAGGATGCCTCATCCTCGAAAACCGTGTCCAGCATAAGGTCGCAGGTGGAGGTGGGCAGGGGAGAGGTATAGAGCTTGATGGAGATAAGACCGGGGATCTTGTGGCGGAGTGCGGCAAATGCGTCTTTGCAGTATGCGATCTTCTTAGCCATATCTTCGGGATCGTGGTCTGCTCTGAGCTTCCAGAGAATAACGTGCTTTATCATAGATTTTCCCATAGCGCCAAAGGGCGCTTTTTCCTTTGTGAGATATAGTATTAAACGTCAAGTATGACGGGAAGTATCATTGGGCGGCGCTTCATGCGCTTTGTGATGAATTTCTGGAGTGCTTCCTTCACCTCCGCGCGAACGTCGGCGAGGTCGTCGTTATAGGAATACACGGAGCGCTCAAGCGCGTCGAGGGCGATGGCTCTCATTTCGTCCATAAGCTCCTCGGATTCCTTCACGTAAATGAAGCCGCGGGTGTAAATGTCGGGAGGCGTGATAATGTCTCTCGCCATCATGTCGACAGCGGCGGAAACGACGATAAGACCGTCCTGCGAGAGGAGTATTCTGTCGCGGAGGACAACGTTTCCAACGTCGCCGACGCCGGTTCCGTCCACGAGGATCCTGCCGGACTGTACGGTTCCCACCCAATGCGCGCCGGAGGCGTCGATTTCGAGGACCTTGCCAAGCTCGGGAACAAATATATTTTCGGGTTCCTCTCCCATCACCATAGCAAGGCGGCGATGCTCCATCAGGTGGCGGCGCTCGCCGTGGATGGGCATGAAGTAGCGGGGCTTTGTGAGCGCGTGCATAAACTTCAGGTCCTCCTGGCAGGCGTGGCCGGAAACGTGGATGCGGTCCTCAGAGCCGCAGTAAACGTCGGCGCCGCAGCGGTAGAGCTCGTTTATGGTCTTGCCAACGAGCTTTTCATTGCCGGGAATAGCGTGTGCGGAGATGATGACAAGGTCGGTGTTGCCAACGGAAATGGTGGAGTGCTCGCCGAATGCCATGCGGGAAAGCGCAGACATAGGCTCGCCCTGAGAGCCCGTTGTGATGATGGTGACTCTGTTGTGGGGATACTTTTTAACGTCGTTTATATCGATGAGAGTGCCGTCGGGGAATTCCATATATCCGAGGCGGACGGCGGCGCCCACAACGTTGACCATGCTGCGGCCGGTGATAGCCACCTTTCTGCCGTGGCGGATGCTGCAGTCGATGATCTGCTGAACGCGGTGAACGTTGGATGAGAAGGTGGCAACGATAACGCGCTTGTCGCGGTTTTTGATGAATATCTGATCGAAGGATTCGCCAACGGTGCGCTCGGAGGGGGTGTATCCGGGGCGCTCTGCATTGGTGCTGTCGCACATCAGCAGGATAACGCCCTCGTTTCCGATCTCGGAAAGGCGCTTAACGTCCATTATTTCGCTGTCGATGGGGGTAAGGTCGAATTTGAAGTCTCCGGAATGAACGATGTAGCCGAGGGGAGTTTTGATAGCCAGAGCGCAGGCATCGGCAATGCTGTGATTTACTCTGATAAATTCAACGGAAACCTCGCCTGCGGGGATAACGTCTCCCGCTTTCACGCAGTTGAGAGAGGGCTGGTATTCAAGCTTGTGCTCGGAGAGCTTGTTTTCAAGGATGCCGAGGGTGAGCTTCGTTCCGTACACGGGAACGTGCAGGGTGCGGAGCACGTAGGGGAGCGCACCTATATGGTCCTCGTGACCGTGGGTGAGGAATATGCCTCTCACGCGGTCCGCGTTTTTTTCAAGGTATGTTATATCGGGGATGACAAGGTCGATGCCGGGCATATCGTCGTCGGGGAAGCCGAGACCGCAATCCACCACGATAATGTCGTTTTCATATTCTATAACGTAAAGATTCTTACCGATCTCGTCAAGGCCGCCGAGGGCGGTGACTCTGATCTTGCCTGTGACCTGAGTTTTCTTTTTTCTTGCCATAAATATCCTTTCTTCTATCTTTGAATTTTTGTGAATTTTTGCGCAGAAAAACTGGCGTAAGCAGATTACGCCGAAAAATGTGTGAAGATCTATATGTAAGACGTGCGGAAACGACGCGCACGCCAAAAAGCCTATCAGATATTTTATCACAAAGGCTTCCGATTGTCAAGTCGGCTCCCCGTCAGATAAAAGCGACAGCCATCGACACCGCGGCGGAAATTGCGGCACCGGACCCGAAAAAAGCAAGCTTTACGTATAGCTCGCGGCGGCCGGCTGCTTTTTTGCCGGTGAGCTTGCCGTCTGTCAGGCGCACCGCCTCCTTCAGCATATCGTCCTTTTTGAGGCGGCGCGGCAGGGAAGCATTCTGTCTTACGATGAAGTATGCTGCCTCAAAAAGCTCGCTTTCTGTATTTTCGATCTTGATCATCCTGCGTTCACAGCCTTTAATCATTTTTTGATCTATGTCCTCTCTTATCCCGATCTTCTTTTTTGGTATTATCTCCCGCAGGGAGGGAATATATTCATATATACCGCCGCCGCGCATAAAAAAATGGCGGCGACCAAAAATAAATTTACAAAACGAAAACAAAAAGTAAACGTCTGCCGTGCATAAAAGGGCAGACGGAGAGATATATGGATATGACGAAAACAGCCGCCGTTATAATGGCCGGCGGCAGGGGCGAAAGGCTTCGTCCCATCACAGATTCAATGCCCAAGCCCTGCGTGCCCATCGGGGATAAGCCTGCCATGGCAAGCGCTGCAATGGTGCTGGCCCGTGCAGGAGTGAGGCATGCTGCGGTGACGGTGATGTACAGGGCGCAGGACGTTATCGCCGCCGCAGGAGAGGAGCTTTGCGGCGTGGAGCTTTCTTATTACGTTGAAAAGGAGCCTCTCGGCACTGCGGGAAGTGTCCGCGAGGCGGCAAAGATGCTTTCGGATTTTGAAGAGCTCATAGTTTTGTCGGGAGATGCGGTGACGGACTTTGATCTTTCCCGCGCCCTCACCCTTCACAGGCTGAAGCGGTCGGAGGCGACCCTGCTTCTGACTCCCTCTGAGGAGCCCTGGCGCTACGGCGTCGTTGACGTTGACGGCGACGGCAGGATAAAGAGCTTTGCGGAGAAGCCCTCAGACGCAATTCCCGGCTCCCTCATAAACGCGGGCATATATATTCTCTCGAAAAGAGCACTCGGAATGATACCGAAAACGGGAGAATTTGATTTTGGACGGGGTCTTTTTCCCATTATGCAAAAGCGCGGCGAGCGTATGTACGGCGCTGTGGGTGAAGGCTACTGGTGCGATATCGGCGTGCCGGAGGCATATATCCGATGCTGCCGACAGGCGGCGATGGGAGACATTGCGGGCTTTTCTGCCGAAGCGCATCTGTCCGGTGCCGTTATCTGCGGCAGCGCTGCCATTGGCGTGGGAGCGGTGCTTCCCGAATGCGTTGTCATGGACGGAGCCACACTGGGCGACGACGTGAGAGCCAAGGGAGTGGTGTTTGCCCGCGGCGTCACCGTTGGCAGCAGAGTGACGGTGGGGGCGGGCAGTATCATCGGAGAGGGCTCCTTCATCGGCGACGGAGTGCGCATACTTGCAGACACAAAAATAGCACCGAACTCAAGTGTTGAGTCCGGTGCGGCGGTATTTGCGGAAAATTTATAGGTTTTCCGAAAGGAAGCGGAGCACGTTTTTGCCCATTATTTGGTCTATCTCACCGTCGGTGAAGCCTGCGCGCTCAAGATATTCGGGGAAAAGAGGCACTGCGGTGCAGTCGGGGATGAAGGGATTATACTCGATGCCGTCGAAGTCGGAGCCCAGGGCAAGGCATTCGATGCCGCCCTTTTCCCTGATCCTTCTTGCGTGGCGGGCAAGGGTCTCAAAGCCGCCCTCGCCGCCGATGAATTCGGCATAGTAATTCAGCCCGATAAGTCCGCCCCGCTCTCCGATGATGCGTATCATATCGTCCGTAAGATTGCGCTTCACGTGATGGATGGACCTTGCATTTGAATGGCTGGCGATGAAGGGGGCGGAGGAAGCCTCCGCAATATCGTAAAAGCCCTTGTCGGAAAGGTGGGAAACGTCGATTATCATCCGCTTTTCGTTCATCAGGCGGACAGCTTCAAAACCGAGCGGGGTGAGCCCCTCGCTTTCGTTGTAGCCGCAGGAGCAGCTCATAGGCGCACAGCACCTGCAGTCGTATGCCGGGGAAGCGAGAGCGTTTTTATAGTTCCAGGTCAGGGTCATCATGCGGACGCCGAGGCTGTGAAGCTCGTCGATCCTTGAGATATCGTCACCGATAACGCCTCCGTCCTCAACGGAATACAGTATGGAGACCTTGCCCTCGCTCATATTTCGCGCAAGGTCCTCCCTTCCGAGAACGGGAGCGAGAACATCGGAGTTTCTCTCCGTTTCGCGGCGCAGGGTCGCAAGCAGACTGAGGCACTTTTCCCAGGGACAAGGACATGCGCCCGTGTTAACGAAGGCGGCAAAGGTGCCGAGGGCATAGTGAGAGCTTATCATGCGCTCAAGGTCGATGTGCGAATCCTTGATTGAACGGAGACCTTCGTCTCCTATCCTGTAAACGGTGTCGCAATGCAGGTCGCAAATGAACATTTTTATGCCTCCCTTTCTGGCTGATCAGCCCGGTATAGCCTCTGTTTCCTTAAAACCTTCCGGCGCTACGTTTATGGCGCCCGGAATTATCCTCACGTCGAGGACTCCGTCCTCAACGTTTATAATTTCGCCGTCTGCGGCGAAGCGGTATGCACCCTTTATGTGAAGCCCCACAGCGCGCCTGAATTCAAGTAGATCGGCAAATTTCGGCATGCTTTCAAGGGTCTCCTCGTTCAGATGAGTGCCCTTCTTGTATTCGCCCACGAGCCCGATGAAGCGCATGCGCTTCATATTTTTGACCACGAGAACGTCAAGGAGACCGTCGCTTATGTCGGCAGCGGGTGCGGCCTTGAAGCCGCCTCCGTAGAATTTTCCGTTTGCAATGGCGCAGAAAAGGTATTCACCGCTGAAGCTTTCCTCGGTGCCGTCGGCATAGGTGAGGGTGATCTCCATTTTTGTGGCGGTCTTCTTGATGAATTCGTAAACAACGCCGAGAACGTATGCAAAGGGGCCGCTTACGAAGGGGAGCCTTTTGTACTCCGTCATCCTGGCGGCAACGGCGCAGTCGAAGCCGATATTCACAAGATTGAGTGCATATTTTCCGTTATATTCTATGACGTCGGAGGTGGTTTTGCCCGTGAGTGCGGCAGAAACTCGGTGAAAATCGTTGCCGCTTCCCGTGGGAACGGGAATGAGAGTCACTCTGTGGCCGGCGCCTGCCGACATGATGCCGTTCACGGCTTCGTTCAGAGTGCCGTCGCCGCCGTAAACGTAAATAACGTATTCACCGCCGTCGCTGAGCCTTTCTCTGAGGTACCGCTCTCCGTCGCCGACGCCCACGGTGTAGTATATCTCTCCCTTGAGGGAGTACTCGGGCGGCAACTGCCCCTTGCCTGCGGCAGGGTTAAGTAAATGAATGGTTGCGGACATAACGTAACCGCCTCCTTGTTGCAAATTAGTATCAATTGCAAAATAACATTTGCGTAAGATGAGAGAAATGAAAAAAGTTTTCCACAGGCAAATCTGTTGATAATGTTGAAAACTTTATTGTGAAAGCTTGGCTTTTCGGGTCGGGAAAAGGGGTTTTCCACAGGATAGCCCCGTGAGTTTCAAACATTTAGGCATTTGCAAGTGATTCCGCAAAACATCTGTGGAAAAATCAAAGCTGTGCAAAATATATCCGCTACCAATACTTGCGGTCGAGGCTGCGGAGCTGCACCGCCTCTGCCACGTGTCGGGCGGAAATGATCTCGGACCCGTCAAGATCCGCGATGGTTCTCGCAACTCTGAGTATACGGTCGTAGCCGCGGGCGGAGAGGCCCATGTTCGAAAATGCTCCCTCGAGAATGCGGGAGGCTGCCGCGTCCGTTTCGCAGAATCTGCGGATAAGGCGGGGCGTCAGGTCCGCATTGCAGTGAACGCCCACAGCGGGAGCGTCTCCGTCGGGAGAGGAGGCGTATGCGGCAAGTCTGTCTGCCGCAAGCTTACGCGCAGCGGTAACTCTCTTACGGATGTCGGCAGAGGATTCCGAGGGCTTGCCCTTGCCCGCCAGCTCCTCGTAGGAGAGGGAGGGCACCTCTATCTGAATGTCTATTCTGTCCAGCAGCGGACCGCTGATCCTGGCCAGATACTTATGTATCTCCGTTTTGGAGCAGGTGCAGGGATGGGTGGGGTGACCGTAGTAGCCGCAGCGGCAGGGATTCATGGCGCATATCAGCTGGAAGGACGAGGGGTAGGTCACTCTGCCGTTTGCGCGGGTAATGGTGACCTCTCTGTCCTCAAGGGGCTGGCGGAGCGCCTCGGTGACGGCTTTGTTGAATTCGGGAAGCTCGTCGAGGAAAAGGATGCCGTTGTGGGAAAGGGATATCTCTCCTGGCATGGGATTCTTGCCGCCGCCCACAAGGCTGGGCGCAGACATGGAGTGGTGCGGTGAGCGGAAGGGGCGCACCGTCACAAGACCCACGTCATAGGGGAGAGTGCCCGATATGGAATGTATCTTCGTTGTTTCAAGGGATTCCTCAAAGGTCATGGGCGGCAGTATGGAGGGCAGCCGCTTTGCGAGCATAGACTTGCCCGTGCCGGGAGGACCGATAAGGAGTATGTTGTGACCGCCTGCAGCGGCAATTTCAAGGGCGCGCTTCACCCGCTCCTGGCCCTTTACGTCGGCAAAATCGAGGCCTGCGGACTCGTAGCCCGACTCGGAGGGGGCTGTGTACGTAACGGGGGAGAGGAGCCTTTCGCCGTTGAGATGCAGAATAAGGTCGCGGAGGCATCCCACCGCGTATACCTTCATTCCCTCGACAACGGCGGCCTCGGGAGCGTTTTCCATGGAAACGAAAAATTCCTTCAGCCCCGCATCACGTGCGGCAACGCACATTGAGAGCACTCCGCGCACAGGGCGCAGAGCGCCTGAAAGGGAAAGCTCGCCTGCGAAGCATTTGTCGGCAAGGCTCACGGCGCGGTTTATAACGCCCGTTGAATGGAGTATCGCCACCGTCATGGCAAGGTCGAAGGCGGAGCCCTCCTTTTTCTTGTCTGCAGGGGCGAGATTCAGGGTGAGCATCATTTCGGGGAAGCGGAAGCCGCTGTTTTCAACGGCGGCGCGTATGCGCTCCTTTGCCTCGCGGACGGCGGTGTCGGGCAGACCCACAAGGTCGAATCCGGGCAAAACGTTGACGGCGTTGGATTCTGCCGTGACGATATATCCGTTTATGCCGTTTATGCCGGCGCAAAAGGCGCTTGAAAGCATAGCTGCTACCTCCGATCATACTTAATACATATTTATTCTAACACAATATTTCCCATATTACAACAATCGACGGCAAAGGGCAGTAAGTTTTTTACAGATCATATTATCACTTGAATAAAAAAGACCGACGTCATTGACGTCGGTCTTTTGTGTCAGCCGTTAACTGCGCCGATAAGGGAGGAAAGCTCAGTTTCAAACCTTGCTCCATACCAGTGATCTTCCTCTTTTGCGGTGGCTCTGATGCAGTCAAGGGTGAAGTCTGCCGCTATCCTTGCGGAGTCGTAGGGTGATCTTCCTCTTACAAGTGCGCCAACGAAGGCGGAGGCGTAAATGTCGCCGGTGCCGTGGCAGCTGTTGGGCAAAAGCTCGTGCTCGTAGTAGGAGCAGCGGCCGCCTTCGCAAACGACGACGCCCGTTTTGCCCTTTTCATAGGAAATACCCGTGAAGATGATGTTTTTGCATCCGAGAGCGGAAAGCTTTGAAAGGATGCCGTCCACGTATTCGCGGCTGTATTCGGTTTTGTATTCTGTGTCTGTAAGAAGGCAGGCCTCCGTCATATTGGGGATAACGTAGTCGGCCTTTGCCGCCAGAGTCTTCATTGCGCATACGAATTCGGTGTCGAATCCGGGGTAGAGCTTGCCGTTATCGGCCATGGCAGGGTCAACGATATTGAGGGCTCCCTTGCCGCCGCAGGAATCCATAATAGCGGAAACGTATTCGATCTGCTTCGTGCTTCCGAGATAACCGGTGTAAACGGCGTCGAATTTTATGCCCTCCTTCACCCAATGGCTCATAATGCCGGGCATATCCTCGGTGAGGTCACGGAAGGTGTAGCCCTTGAAGCCGGCGGTGTGTGTGGAAAGAACTGCGGAGGGAAGGATGGCGGTCTCAATGCCGCAGGCGGAGATGATGGGGAGCGCCACGGTGAGAGAGCATTGACCGACGCAGGATATATCCTGTATCGTAAGTATTCTGGGGTATGACATGATCATATTCCTTTGATCTTTATGATTTTCGATTTTTGCGGATATAATCATATTCCTTTTTTGGATGTGCGTAAATGTTCAGAACACGATAAATATATATGACCAGATGGGTCACTTTTGCTTGCGCTTTGCTCTGCGTATGCGGTTCACGTGGCGCTCGAAATCACCGCTTGTGAGAAGCTCCGCCAGCACCAGCTGCTCAAAGGTGGGCACGGTGCAGGTGTAAAAGCCCAGCTTCCTTTCAAATTCGGGCAGCATAGCCTCGGGAAGCACCATATACCCTGCGCGCAGGGAGGGGGCAACCGTTTTGGAAAAGGTATTCAGATAAATAACGCGGCTGCAGCCGTCGCCCTCGGAAAGGGAGAAGACCGTGTCCTCATTCTTTCTTGAAACGGTAAGCTCGGAATCGTAATTGTCCTCGATGATGTAGCCGCGGCGGCTCTTTGCCCAGCTCACGTATTCGCTTCTTTTGGAGGCGGTGGCGGTGACGCCGCTGGGGAAGCTGTTGTGAGGCGTGATATGGAGAACGGTCGCACCCGTGCGTAAAAGCTCCGATGATCTGATGCCGTCGCCGCCGAGGGCGAGCATATCGCATCTGACGCCGTTTGCCTCGTATACGCGGCGGATCTTGTCGTAGGACGGGTCCTCAAGGGCGAAAACACGCTCACGCCCCAGAAGCTGAACGATAAGACTGTAAAGATATTCGGCTCCCGAGCCGATGATTATCTGCTCCGGGCGGGCGGTTATTCCGCAGCTTCGTGCAAGATAGGAAGAGATGGCGCCTCTGAGCTCCGCACAGCCGTGATTGGGGGATCTGATAAGGGTGGCCTCTCCGTAATCGAGGATGACGCGGCGCATTGTCTTCGACAGCGACGGGAAGGGGATGCTGCTTTTCACTGTCTGATGATTCAGCGGCTGAGGTGATGGCTGTCGTGTGCTTCCCACCTCCTCGGAGATAAGGTCGCCCTTTTTGTATATGACGAAATATCCGCTGCGCTCGCGAGGCTCAACGTAGCCCTCGTCGGCGAGGATGGCGTAGGTGTGCTCAACGGTGATAACGCTGACGCCAACCTCCTCGGAGAGGAGGCGCTTGGAGGGGAGCTTTTTGCCGTATGTGTAAACGCCCTCGACTATATCGCGGCGAAGAGCTTCGTAGAGCTGGATGTACGCGGTCTTTTTGCTTTCCTTGTCGATGTGGTATTTCATATTTGGTGATACGGCACCTTTCGTTTCGGTGATAACTGTATGACCAGATTGTACACCCCGTCGGCGTTTTTGTAAAGAGGCGGCCGGGAAAAACACGAACACATGAAAATAAATCTTTACAAAAGTAAATATGTATTGACATATCGCAAAGCTGGTGATATACTGAAAGCGTAAGGGAGGTGGCGACATGTATATAACCTACGAAAAACTGTGGAAGCTGCTTTTGGAAAAGCATCTCACCAAGACGGACCTTTTGTCTCTTTGCGGCTTCAGCTCGCGCACGCTTTCAAAGCTTTCGAAAAATGAAAACGTGAATTCCGATACGCTTCTTAAGATATGCGAAGCCCTCGACTGCGATATTACCGATATTATGGAGGTGCGCCGCGGAGAAGTGAAGCGCTCGATATACGACGTTTTCTCCACGGATAAAAAGCTCGTTGCCGACGACGGAATATGCACCACCTACGAATTTGAATACGGCGGCAAGCGGGTGCTTCTGAAGAAAACGAAAAAGCGCGCGAATAAATTTACCTTTGTAAGGTGCGGCCCCGTAAACGTTATCTGGACACAGATAACGATGGTGGGAAAGGTGGGTGTGCCCGAGGATTCCCGTATCACCTTCGACAGCCTTCTTGACCCCGACGTTATCGGTATCATCGTCATTTCCGGTAAGCCGAACCACATCAAGGACCTTGACGAGGGCGTTTGCGTGTCCGCTGTGGGTACTCCAAAGGGAAAGCGCTTCGTGTACATTATGTCTGAGGCCAGATTCAAGCTTTTTGAGCCGAAAATAAACGAATAATGCAAAATAGACCGCGGAGAGCCCGAAGCCTCCGCGGTCTTTCTGTGTCCTGTTTGTTAAAAAAACAAAAAGTATTGAAAAAATCCGCCGGATGTTATATTATATATTATGTATACGTATCTAAACGGGAAAGAGGAAAACGGTATGTTCGGTTACGTTAAAGCATATACTCCCGAGCTTCGTATGCGGGAGCACGAGTTTTACCGCGCCGTGTACTGCGGGCTTTGTAAGTCTATGAAAAAGCTAACGGGCGCCGCATCAACCTTTACTCTTTCATACGATATGGTGTTTTTGGCCCTTTGCCGCATGGCGGTCACGGGCGACAGATACGAGGTCACAGTCGAAAGATGCGGCATGAACCCCTTCCGCCGTAAAAAGCGGGCCACAATGTCAGACGGAGAAGAGCTTCGCTACGCCGCCTCGGTTTCGGCACTTCTCTCATACCATAAGCTTTCGGACGATAAGAACGACGAGAAGGGCATAAAGCGCCTCTGTGCGTCTCTCCTTTTGCCGGGGGCTGAGCGCCGTCTGCGAAGGGCTTCGTTGCCGCGTGAGCTTGCAGATGCGGTGGAGGAAGAGCTTATGGCGCTTTGTGAGCTTGAAAATAAGCGCCTTCCCTCAGTTGACGGCGGAGCCGATATCTTCGGCAGGCTGCTCGGCAGGATATTCGCCCACGGCATAGAGGGCGACGGTGCCCGCATACTCTTTGAGGTGGGCAAGGGCGTCGGCAGGTTCATTTACGTGATCGACGCCGCCGACGACGCCGATGAGGATGCGGAGTCAGGCAGATATAATCCGCTTTTGGCTCTTTGGGAAAGCGGTGAAAAGGGAGCGCTTTCCGAAAGCGCGAAAAGCGCCGTTTCCGATGCGCTGAGGCTTCACCTGAAGCCTGCGGCAGCAGCTGCCGAGCTGATAACGGTGCCTGACGGCGGATACCCCGAAACACTTGCAATACTTAAAAATATACTTTATCTCGGTATGCCGAAGGAGGCGGAGCGCGTTCTTGACGGCAGCCGCAAAAGGGTGAAAAATTGAAAGATCCTTATAAGACCTTAGGCGTTGAGCGCACAGCGACCGACGCCGAAATAAAAAAAGCATACTACGCACTTGCGAAGAAATATCATCCCGATAATTACGCGGACAGTCCCCTCGCAGATCTCGTTTCCGAGAAGATGAAGGAGATCAACGAGGCCTATGATGCCATAACAAAGGAGCGCGAGGGCGGATACGCCTACGCCTACGAAAGCGAAGACGAGGAGAGCCACAGCGGCTACACGTCTGCCGCAAAATATGCAGGTATCCGCACGCTTATCAATGCGCGCCGCTATCAGGAGGCAATGTCCTCTCTTCTCGCGGTGCCGAACGACGACAGAGGCGCCGAATGGCAGTATCTTTACGGCTGCATAATGCTCGGTATGGGAAACTACACCGATGCCGTCCGCCACATTGAAACGGCCTGCTACATGGACCCCGGCAACGTGGAATACGCCACTGCCAGGGACAGCATAAAGAGAAGTGCCGCTTCATACGGAAGAGGCTACAGCACCGCCGACCCTGCGGGAAGCTGCGACACCTGCGACGTTTGCTCATCGCTGCTTTGCGCAGACTGCCTTTGCGAGTGCTGCGGCGGCGACCTGATCCGCTGCTGCTGATGCGATGAAGAACACGAAGCGCATCGCGACCTCGGGAATAGCGGCGGCGCTTATGTGCGCCATAATGTATATCGCTGCCGTCACGGAGGTGCTTTCCGTCACGGGCGTGGTGTTTGCCGCATTCATCGTGATATTTATCTATATCGAGTACGGCACGAAAACGGCACTGACGGTGTACGCCGCGGCGGCGGTCGTGTCGCTCCTCATATTGCCGGATAAATATTCGGCGCTGCTTTTCACCGCTTTCGCAGGCTACTATCCCGTGCTGAAGGCGAAGCTGGAGGGCATGAAAAAGCCTCTTGCCCGACTTTTGAAAACGGTGATATTCAACGCCGTTGTCATATGCCTTTATTTTGTCGGCAAGTACGTTCTGCTCCTTGAGGCTGATGTGCCCGCCGTGGAGATAACGTTGCTGCTTCTCGGCAATGCGGTGTTCGTGCTTGCGGACCTTCTTGCAAGCAAGATAATAATCATATATCTCGTAAAATACAGACCGATGCTGAAAAAGCGCGGCCTCATATAGAAAAGGAAGACATTCAAGCTATGATACGTTCAATGACCGCCTTCGGGCGCGCCGTCCGTGAGATCGGCGGCAAAAAATACACGGTCGAGATCAAAAGCGTAAACGGAAGATTCCTCGATTGCACGGTGAAATATCCCCGTCAGTACGGTTTTGTGGAGGAGAAGATAAAATCCCACATTTCCGAGCGCGGCGTTTCCAGAGGCAAGATCGATTGCTATCTGGGCATCGAGGTCATCGAGCAGCAGGGCGTCACCATCAATCTTGACGGCGCTCTCGCAGAATCCTATATCAACGCGCTTCGCCGCCTTTCGGAGGAGTTCGGCCTCCACAACGACGTGACCGTTTCGAGAGTTGCCGCATTCAGGGACATCTTCACCGTGACTCATCCCGACGAGGATCTGGATGCCGAATGGGAAGCCGTCCGCTCCGTTCTCGACGAGGCACTCGACGAATTCTTCGCAATGCGCGAGCGCGAGGGCGCACGCCTTGCCTCCGACGCTGAGCTGAAGCTTTGCGAGATCGAAAGCATCGCCTCCGAGATCAAGGTCATTTCCGAGGCTAATATCGCATCCTATCCCGAGCGCCTCACCGAGCGCATCAAGGCACTTTTGGAGGTTGGCGGTATTGAGATAAACGAGCAGAGGATCCTCACCGAGGCTGCCATCTTCGCTGATAAGGCCTCCATCGACGAGGAGCTGGTGCGCCTTGCCTCTCATATCGCGGCATTCCGCGATATCATTAAGAACGAAGAGGCTGTTGGCAGAAAGCTTGATTTCCTCGTGCAGGAGATAAACCGCGAAACGAACACCATCGGTTCCAAATCTCAGGATACAAAGATAGCGCATCTTGTGGTGGATGTGAAGAGCACCATCGAAAAGATCCGCGAGCAGATACAGAATCTTGAATAACGGGGTGGAAAAATGACACTCGTTAATATCGGATACAACAATATGGTTGCCTGCGAGCATATAGTTGCCGTCATCGGAAGCGACACCGCGCCGGCAAAGCGCCTCATCGGTGAGGCAAAGGAATCGGGCCGCATAATCGACGCGACCTGCGGAAAAAAGACCATGTCCGTTATCGTTACGGACAGCGACCACGTTATTTTGTCGGCACTTCTGCCCGAAGCCATCGCTTCACGCGTGGCGGGCGATGCCGTTAAGCCCGAGGCTTGAGCCCCGGTCACATAAATAAGAAACATAAGATTTGAAAGGAATAAATATCATGTCCATGATCTCCCCCTCCATCGACGACCTTACCAAAGGCAAGTTTAACCGCTACACCCTCGTTATCGCAACGGCAAAGTGCGCACGTCTCGTGACGAACGAATACTGCAAGCAGCGCGAATATGCCGAAATGCTCATCGCAAACAAGGAGACCGATAAATCCCTCGTTTCCATGATCAAGCGCGAGTTCCGCGACGAGAAGGCAGTTAAGAGCGCAGTTACCAGACTCGGTGACGGCGAATTCAAGATCGTTCCTCCGGACGAAGGCAACTATTGATCAGACTATCACGTTAAAAGGCACGGTGGGCACCGATGGCGAATGAATACGTCGGCGTTCGGATACTTGATGCGCCGATCCATGCAGACAGGGAATATACCTACTATATACCGCGTGAATTGGCGGAGGATATCCGCCCCGGGGTATTTGTCAGCGTGCCCTTTGGCGGCGGCAACCGTAAACGCACAGCCGTCGTTACGTCGGTGCTCGAGAACACCGACGTTGCCTCCTGCAAGCCGATATCCGAGCTCATAAATCCCGACGTCACGATGACGGAGGAGCTTTTGGGGCTTGCGGGCTTTTTGTGCGAGCACACGCTCTGTACCTTCGGCGATGCCGTGCGTGCAAGCGTGCCCTCGGGAGCTATTTCCAGGGTGACGGAATATTATTTCGTGACCGAGGGGGGCGACCCCTCCTCTCTTAACGCAAAGGCCCAGTACGTGTACGGCTATATCAAGGCCGCGGGACGCGTATCCAAGGAAAAGATAAAGAAGAATTTCGACGATTCCGAAAGCGTTTCCGAAATACTCACGGGGCTTTTAAAAAAGGGCCTCGTGGTCCGTGCAGCAGAGGTGGCAGGCCCCACGAATATAAAAAAAGCCGCCACGGTGAAGCTTCTCATTTCCGGCGACGAGGCACTTGCCCTCGCCTCCGGCAAGACACTTCGCTCAAAAAGATGCCGCGATATCCTTACTCACCTTGCAAATGCAGGGGGAGAGGCCGAGGAAAAGGAGCTGAGGGATACCTTCGGCGCCGTTTCCGCACAGGTGCGCACCCTCGCTGAGGGCGGCTACGTGAAGGTGGAATACCGCGACCTTTGGCGCAATCCCTTCTCCGGCCGTCAGTGGAGCGAAAAAACGGAGCTTTCCCTCACCCCCCATCAGACGGAGGCATTCTCGAAGCTTCGTGAGCTTTACCGCTCGGGCGAGGCTAAGGCTGCGCTTTTGCACGGCGTTACGGGAAGCGGAAAGACCTCTGTCATCCGTGCGATGATAGACGAGGTCACGGCAGACGGAAGGTCCGTTATCATTCTCGTGCCGGAAATATCGCTGACACCGCAGACCGTGTCAATCTTTTGTTCAAACTACGGCGACAGAGTTGCCGTTATTCATTCATCTCTTTCCGAGGGCGAGCGCATAGACGCATGGCGCAGGATAAGGTCCGGCGAGGCCGATATTATCATTGGCACCAGAAGCGCCGCATTCGCGCCCACGGAAAAGCTCGGCATGCTCGTTATCGATGAGGAGCAGGAGCACACCTATAAATC
>JAZMZX010000006.1:0-7822 GCA_045586225.1 Eubacteriales bacterium | reverse complement strand
AACTCTCTGTGCCTGACCACCGGAAAGTTCGGAAGGCAGGTGGTGAAGTCTTTCGGTAAGGTTAAGGGATTCAACCAGTTTACGGAGAGATTCCTGATAACTCATGTCGGGCTTGTTGCACATAACTGTGGGAAGGAGAATGTTTTCCAGAGCCGTGAACTGAGGGATCAGATTGTGGCGCTGGAAAACGAAGCCCATATTCGCACCGCGGAAGCGGCCAAGCTCGTCGTGCGACATCTTTGTGATGTCCTGTCCGCGTATGTAGATGCGGCCTGCGTCCACCTTGTCGAGGCCTGCACAGCAGTGAAGGAACGTACTCTTACCGGAGCCGGACGTGCCTATGATGGCAACGAATTCGCCCTCCTCCACCTTCAGGTCAACTCTGTTGACGGCGGTGATGGTCTCATCGTACTGCTTATACTGCTTGATAACGCTTTCGGTTCTTAATATATATTTGGATTTTTCGTCAGCCATTTTTATCCGTACCTTTCTTTTCTATGATTCGATTCTTGTATCGGTCAGTCCGACACCTCGCCGTATTCAACGGAAAGCGTCTTTGAGCGGCGCTTCATATAGCTGTTGTACGGCAGGTAGGAGGAGAGGAATCCGCACGCCACGGAAACGACAATGGAGATCACGATAGCGTACCAAGGCATATAGAATTCATAGCGTATGTAGCTTTGTGTCCACTGAGGGAGCAGCACGTTCACGAATCTGAAAAGACCGAAGCTCATAAGGTAGCCAAGCCCTATACAGAAAATAAACGAAAGCACACTCATGAAAATACCGCCGGCTACGTAGAGCCGCCTGATGTCGCTGCCCAACGCACCGATAGACTGAAGGATGGTGAACTCGTTTTCGCGCTTCACGTAATAAAGGGTCTGCGAGAAAAACCATATCATCGGTGAGATGCAAAGGAGCAGGATGGCAACGAGAGTGAATATCTCATCGTACTGCTTATCCTCGTTTACGGTACTCATGTGGAGATTATGGGTATTGTTTATAATGGTGTCACCGTAGAACATACCCCAGTTGCGAAGCTGCGTTTCAATAGAAAGCACCTCGGATGCGGAGAGGGACTGATCCACGTATACGTCGATATGCTGATATGATACCTTAAGTCCCGTAATGGCTTCAAAATCCTTATCCGCCATATAAATGGGCATATTCAGCGTGGGGATATCGTAGATGATAGCGCCTATGGTGTATGTGTGATATTCGAACTCATATTTTTCAAGCTGCTGCTTGAGAAGCGCTATGCCCGTCATGTTCGTGTCCACCTTAGCCTTCTTCTTGGTGACGGTGGCTATCTCAATGGTGTCGCCAACCTTATAGTCGAAGCGGCGGGTGTTGTTTATGGAATCGGCAACGATAACGGTGTTCGGCTGATTCATAGGTGAGGTAAGGTCGCCCACGTAGCTGTACTTCTTCAGCTCGGAAACGATATCCTCGTCGATGGTGCGGTACTGCACCTCGTTGGTTGCGCGGTAGCCCTCGTCGCCGGTAACAACGAGATTTGCAAAGGCAACGGTGTGCTCGGATTTTACGCGGATGTGAGTTTCGCTCTGGTTTGCGTTATCGGTGTTGGACTTATTCACGTGGGTAACACCCTCGATAGCGTACACCTCGTCGCGCATGTAGGAGGTGAAGTTTGCCAGAGTTTTAGAAAGATCTATCTGGAACTGAGGCTCCTCGTGAGAGAGTGTAACTCTCGTTATTTCGGCAATGTAGAGGCCGGAAATGAAGAGCGACGTGAAGATAACGGCGGAAACAAGCAGTCTGAGATTATATTTTCTGAATCTCCAGGTGGAGAACATCTCATACTGTATCGGGAACTTTGTTCCGAAGATGCGGAGGGAGCGTCTGGGAGAGGAAACCAGGTTTGAGTTGTCCTGCGATACGATCAGCGACATGGGAGGCTTCAGCGACATGAGACGCATGGGGAACCACACCGACAGAAGCAGAACGATAAGCCCGTACACCATCGTCAGAAGCAGCATCCACACGTTGACGGAGAAGGGGAGCCCTGCGCTGTTGAGTATCAGATAGGAAATAAGAACGGAAACTCCCGTTGCGGGCAGGAAGGTGATGGCGGAAACGCAGAACATTTCCCAGAATGCCGTTTCAAAAAGCTTTATGAAATCGGCACCGAAGCTCATATAGATACCGTATATGAACTTGTAATGGTTGATCCTGATGTTATAGAGCACAACCAGAAGGAATACGGACAGGGCTATCAGTGCCGCGATAGACACGAAATAGATCAGTCTGTTCACAAGGAGGTTATTTCGGAAATTCAGAAGAGGCGTTGTAATATAGGTGATAACGTCCTCGCCCTCGCAGTATTTCGCAAGCTCCTTGAGATACTTCGTTTTGAAGCGCTCGGTGGAAAAATCGATCTCTTCCTTCGTCTTGCCCTTGAACATAACGTAAAGGTCGTAGTCCGTTTCGCCGTCGTAGTCACTCTTGTGCTCAACCACGCGGACAATATCGAAAACGTAGTCGTTTGAGAATACAGCAAGGGAATTATTTTCGATAAGGAGCATCTGATAATCGTTGAGGCCCTTGACCATCATGTGATAGTCGTATTCCTCCTGCACGTGACCGCGCTCGATATCGTCATTATTGAAGAGTATCACCGTAAGGGTGGCAAAAAACGTTTGTATAATAAAAAGCGCGGCAAAAAAGCATGCGTACTGCGACAGATTCGCAAACACGTTTTTCACCGACATTTTCAGAGTTTTATGAAGATAAGTAATTATGTCGCCTAACATTCGGTCCTCACGGTATTAATTCAGTATATAGAAAAATTATACACCCCGGCGGCAGAATTGTCACTATCGTTTGTTATTTTTTTATGAGAATTTAATGTTTATTAACAATTAACCTCCGCCATAGCGGGCTTTTTTGCCGCTGCAGCGGAGGTTGATTTTGGGTGCCGATTATTAAAGTCTGATTAAATTTGCATCATCCGGGTAAAGCTCTGTAAGAAGCCTTCCCTCTCTTTTCTGGCACGTGAAGAGTATGGACTGAGGGACAGCCGCGCCGTTTCTTCCCATAAGGATAGACATTGCCGCTGCGGCGCGCTCATCGTCCAGCCTTGCGAATGCCTCATCGAAAATAATGGGGGGCATGGTCTTTCTGTATAAGAGCCTGCAAAGGGCAAGGCGCAGGGAAAGATATGCCGCGTCGGCGGTGCCCTCGCTCATATATTCAAGCTCGCGGAAGGCGCCGTCTGCATCCACCGTCAGGGAGAATTCGCCGTCAACACCGATACCGTCGTATTTTCCCTTCGTTATGCCGGAAAGGTATCCCTTCGCATACTCGCGTATACGGGGGATAACGCTTGCGCGCACGCTTTCGCCTGCTACGGCAAGCGTCTCCATTGCGAGCACGCATGCATCGTAGCGGCGGCGCTCATTCTGCATTTCCTCCGTCAGCGATGCCAGCTTGACCGCAAGCTCTGCAGGGTCCTCACGGGAGGACATGAGCTGCACGCGCTTCACCTCAAGCTCGTGTATGGTCTCGGTGAGCCTGATAACGGCATTTTCGTGGAAATCCCGTTCAAGGCGTATGGTAGCCTGTGACATAGCATCGTATTCGGGGATATTGAGTGCCTCCGTTATGAGGCGGACCTCCTTTTCGTCTGCCCCGTCAAGCTGAGCCGTAAGGGCATCCTTTCTTTGGCGGCGGTCCTCGGTCTTTTCGGATATTGCCCTTTCGCAGGCGCATATCTCCTCAGATTCCGTAAGCACCGTGCGCAAAAGCTCGGGCACGTTTTCGTCCGCTCCCTCAACTCCGCGGCGGAGGATAAGGTCGCGTCCGCGCATTATTTCTTCGTCGTATGCCACGTATTTATCGTGAAGCTCTCCTTCAAGTGAGGCAAGCTCCTCCTCAAGCTCCACGTCACGGATGGCATCGACATAAAGGTCGTCAAGGACGATAGGCAGCTCCTCTGCCGATTCCGCACCGTAATAAGCGGCAAGCTTCGTGAGCCTTCCGCGGATGGAGATAGATACAAGAAATAGCACGATTGCGGGCACAGCACAGGCAAGTGCACCGACGGCACCGATGGCAAGGAGCATGAATCTTCCCTTTTCGGGAGTAACGTTAATGAGATTTGCAAAGGTCAGCGACACACCGCTGAACATTGCGATAAGCGCGATAACGGCAAATGCCACCGTAAAAGTCATAAGGAACGCAAAGGTTTTTATAAACGCGGACCTCTTCCTCTGCAGGGCGCGGGCTGAATCCGCAATGTTATCAACAGCGTCCTCGCTCTCGAGAAGATCGCGCTTCTTTCCTATTTCCTCCTCGCTTCCCCTCTCGCGCTTCACCTCGTCTATCCTGCGTGAAAGAGACGCGATAAGCGCCGACAGAACCGCTATGCTGTCTGAGGTCTGCTTAAGCTCCGCCACGTATTCCGGATCGGGGAAATGCTCGCCCACGAGTCCCTTTGCCAAAAGCTCCTCCCGATCTGTATAAAGGGTTGAAAGCTCATTTTCAAGGGCGTGTATATCGTCGAAAAGATGAAGCTTTTTCACAGCCTCGTAGTTTTCGTTTTTCTTTCTGCTTGCGTCGCGCTTTTCCTCGGCGTTGTCGCGGTTTGCCGTCAGCTCGGAAATGGAATTCTCAACTGCTATAAGCTCCCCTGCCACGCGCTTTGCGGCCTCAAGCTTTCCCGTCAGCTCGTCGCGCTTGCGCTCCTTTTCGTAAAGGGAGCCGCCGCGTCCGTTTTTATATAAAAGCTGACGGCGCACCGAATCGATGCGTTCGATGGATTTTTCCGTGTTTATTGCTTCGTCCGCGGAGAAAAGCAGGTTTTCTGCAGAGGAGGAAAGCTTGCCTCCGTCCACTCTCGCGCCGCTGAACTGACGAATGAACGCCGTGCCCGAGAAAATGTCCTCAGGCACGCCCAGAAGCACCTCTCCCGGATTTTTGCCGCGGTGGAGCTGAGCACCCGTTTCCGCGTCCGTCATGCGAAGGCTTTCCTTATAGGAAACGACGCCTGCGCCGTCCGTTGCTGCGATGATGGAGCGCTCGATAAGTATTTTTTTGCCGTCGCAGTCCACAGTCATTGAGCCTGCTGCCATAGACGTGTCCCAGCTGATGTATTTCTTCCGCTCGGAAAGCTCCCGGTCGCCCACAGCCTTCGACTGCATTCCGTAAAGCATGAATTTGATAAATTCCGCTAAAGTTGATTTACCCGATTCGTTGTCGCCCTCGAAAACGTTCATTCCCCTGGCAAGGTCCACCGAAAAATCCGACAAGCGACCGAAGCTTTTTATTCTGATGTTTTCTATAAACATAGTCACTCTCCGTCTTTTGGTGTGCTCAGTCCGTTATGCTCTCACCTGCCATGGCGGCAAAGCCGTATCTCAGGGCGCGGAGAGCCGTTTTGCGGGCTTCGGGGTCTGCATCCAGAAGCTTCGGACGCAGAAGTCTGTAATATTCCCCCTTCAGGGTGGGGTCGTTCATAAGATATTCGTCATCAAGCAGGATCATTGTTTCATCTCTTATCTCAAGAGAGAACACCTCCGTGATCTCCGATTCGATGATAGAGGGAGAGATCACAAGCGACGGCGAGAGCCTGCCCTCCAGCGTTACGCGAAGGAGAGTTTCCGTGCCGTAGTGCTTTTCCTTGATGTGGTTTCGTATGCGCTCGGTTATTTCAAACTGGGATGCGGCGCCGTCAACGGAAAGAGTGTTCCATTCGTATCTCTTTTTCGTGAAGCTGACGCTTCTTGCGGAGATATTGTCGCCGTCTATCTCAAGGGCAACAGCCCCCTTGGTGCCCAGCTCGTCAAAGCCCCTGCCCTCAAGGCATCCGCAGTAGCCGTACACACAGCCTCCCTCCTCTGCAAGAGGCGCGGGGGAGTGAACGTGGCCCAGCGCGGCATATCTGAAGCCGCAGGCGGCAAGACGCGCAGGAGAGACGGGCGCATATGTGGACGTGGGAGAGGAAAGGTGCGCATGAGCGCAAAGGAGCTTTATCCTTCCGTTATCCTCTGTTGGCTCGATGGGACATTCCGGCAAAGATTCGCTTGTAAAGGCATATCCGTACACGTCCACACCAAGCTCGGGGAATTCAAAGCACCCCATCGTTTCTTCCTTGAAAATATAAACGTTGGGCGGAAATTTGACCCTTGCATAAACGCTGTCGGCGGTGTAGGGGTCATGATTTCCGGGGCTTATGATGATCTTGCATTCGGGGACCCTTGAAAATTCGCGCATAACTATAGACACGGTCTCACGGGTCACAAATCCGCGGTCAAAAAAGTCACCCGCGATAAGAAGCATATCAACGGCATTCACGCGAACGTACGTCATCAAGGATGAGAAGGTTCCGCGAAGCTCTGTTTTTCTTATTTCGGCGCGCTTCTCGTCAAGCCCCGAGAAGGGACTGTCGAGATGGATATCGCCTGTATGGATTATCTTGATCATTTATTGCTCCGAATGAATTATGATTGCTTCGGAGTCGGCAGCGCCGACACTTTCACATATAATATAATACCACAAAAACCGACGTTCTGCAAGGCGCACCTTCACATAGTGCGCTGCCACCGACTTTTTTCGCCACTGGAAGCAGAAAAAGCCGAGCCGCAGAATGCAGCCCGGCTTTTTTATCGTTGACCAAAATAGCGTTTGCGATGATGCGTCTCTCCCTTCGATAAATTGAGGGTCACCGCATCATAAAGCGAACACGTTATCTTTCCGGCGTATGCCAAACGTCCATTTCATTTTTCAAGGGCGCCTCCCATATGGACAGCAATTTATTCATAAGGCCTTCATCCAGATAATAATCCGAGCCGCCCTCGCCGCTTAATATCCTGCGGTTTCGCTCTTCTATGTTGATATTCCACGTTCTGTCGTCAACGTCGATATAATGCCACTCACAGTCAACGTTATGTGAACGGCAAAACTCGGTTAAGCTTCTCCTGCTTTCAGAGCTCCAGAACCCCCAATCCAAAATCACCGTACAACCCGTGTTTACCAATTCCACCGATTTCTTTTTAAGATAATTCCGGATCCTGAAGGTCATCTCGTCGTGCTTTTCACCCAGATCATTATCAAACAGATCCTTCGTCACTTCATCGCACGACAAAATAACCGCCCTCTCTTTTTCCTTGATCTGATTTGCGTAATATGTTTTTCCGCAGCATATTTTCCCGCAGACCGCAATAATTTTTGCCACAAGCATTTCTCCTCTTCTTAATAGATCAGGCTCAATAGCTTTCCTTTTTCATTTCCATATACGGTAAAACGTCATAGCCGCACTTCCTGTAAACATTTACGGCTCTCTCATTCTCAGCCTCAACCTCTAAGCGAAACAATGAATGAGGATATTTACCTTCAATGAATTTGAGAAAACGGCTGCCTGCTCCCAGCCCGCGATATTCCTCTTTTACGTATATATCCTCGACCCAGATACAAGCCTTTCCGAATTCCGTTGAGAAGCTTTTCGCCAACATAGCATAGCCTTCCAGGCAATTATCGTTTTCAAAAACATACCCTTCAATATAAGGATTTTCATTAATGCAGTTATCTATATCCGCGTTGTATATCTCCTCCGAGCCATTTGTAGAAACCGCATCGGACGCGTAAAATATTCGCATCATTTCAAGAATCTGCGGTCTATCCTGCTCTTCCATATATCTTATTCTGCTGTTCATAGCCTTCACTCCTCAAAATCAACAGTAGTCCTTATAATTTTCATTATCCCTTTGCATAGAGCGTCAAAGATAATTCACTGCTAAAATCACGATGCTCGTGACTATCATCACAATTCCGACCGCGCGGTTTAATGTCTTTGCATTAGACC
>JAZMZX010000005.1:0-17023 GCA_045586225.1 Eubacteriales bacterium | reverse complement strand
GGAGGGTCTGCCAGAGGACGGAGGCGATGCCTCGGGTATCCTTATGACCTCCGCCATCTTCGCCGTTATGTTTCCGTGATCCATCCGCGGCACGGTGTCGCTGTGAACGATGTACACGCTCTTTCTTTCGGCGGGAGGTGTGACACCGCCGAGAACGGGGCGCTCTTCCTTCGGGAGAGGCTCTCTTTCGGGACGGAATCTGATCTCCTCCGTTTTCGGAGCGGGGGTGCCGTCGCGTACGGGGACGAAAGCCGCCGCCGTCTTCTCGGCGCGGCGCATATATTCGGTGGGCACGGCTGCGGCCGAGGACTTCTTTTCCTCTGCCAGCCGTATTTCAGCCGTCGTCATATTCCGTTCAAGGGCGGGACGTACGGCATAATAAACAGTTTCGAAAATGAGCTTTTCGTTTGAGAATTTCACCTCCAGCTTTGCCGGGTGAACGTTTACGTCAACGGTGTTCGGTGCCACCGTCAGGGAAAGCACGCAGGCAGGGAAGCGGTCCGGCGGAGCAAAGGTGTTATATGCCTGCTCTATGGCAGCCTGCATCGTTTTGCTGCGTATGTATCTTCCGTTTATGAAGAATATCTGCCCGTTTCTGTTGGCGCGGGCGGTGTCGGGCATACCTATGTAGCCCTCAATGGAAACACCTCCGCTTTGTGCCTTCACGGGAATGGTGCGTGACCAGAAGCCACGCCCGAGAACGGAATAAATGGCGCCCTTAAGGTCGCCGTTTCCTTCGGTGCGCAGGCGCATCACGCCGTCGGTGATGAGGCGGAAGGAGATGTCGGGGCGCGAAAGAGCAACTCTTTCAACGATGGTGCAGATCGCGGCAGTTTCCGACGCGTCCTTTTTCAAAAACTTGCGGCGGGCGGGAACGTTTGCAAAAAGCTCCTCAACGATGATGTTCGTGCCCTTGGAGCAGCCGGTCTCCGTGTATTCCACGATCTCGCCGCCTTCTATCGAAAGAAGCCCGCCGAGGTCGGCGTATTCGGGGCGGCTGATGATGCGCATTTTTGAAACGGATGCAATTGCTGCAAGAGCCTCACCGCGGAAGCCCAGGGTCATAATGCCGTCAAGGTCCGATGCCGATGCGATCTTGCTCGTTGCGTGGCGGAGGATGGCTGTGGGCAGATCCTCGAAATCGATGCCGCAGCCGTTGTCGGTAACGCGCATGTAGGTGATGCCGCCGTGCTGTATCTCCGTTGTGATGACGGTGGCGCCGGCATCGATGGCATTTTCCAGAAGCTCCTTGATAACGGAAGCGGGGCGGTCCACCACCTCGCCTGCCGCGATAAGATTCGCGACTTCGAAATCAAGCACGTGTATTTTGTTTTTGTCGCCGGTGCGTTTTTCTTCCATCGCGTCTCCTTTCGTGGTTGCTTAGAGCTGCTTTTTCAGCTCGAAAATAAGGTTCATCGCCTCAATGGGTGTCATTGTGTTAAGGTCTGCCTCTCTTATCCTTTCGGCAACGTCGTGCTCGGAGGAAGAGAAAAGGGGTATCGTCGACATCATGTCGAGGGTGTCCTCCGATGCGGGGGCAGCCTTCGGCATGTCGGATTCTATCTCCGCAAGGATCTCGCGGGCGCGCTTCAGCACCTCTGCCGGCACTCCCGCAAGCTTTGCCACCTCGATGCCGTAGCTGTCGTCGGTGCCGCCGCGTACTATCTTGCGAAGGAAGGTGATGTCTCCGCCGCGTTTCTTTGCGGCGATGTTGTAGTTTACAGCGCCCTCAAGAATATCCTCGAGAACGGTGAGCTCGTGATAATGGGTGGCGAACATGGTCTTCGCGCCGATCTTTTTGCCGTGGGTGTATTCCGCAACGGCACGGGCGATGGAGAGTCCGTCGTAGGTGCTTGTGCCTCTGCCGATCTCGTCGTAGATGATGAGGCTTCGCTTGGTGGCGTTGCCGAGAATGTAGGACACCTCAGACATTTCAAGCATGAACGTGCTCTGTCCCGATGCAAGGTCGTCGGATGCGCCAACACGGGAGAAAAGCTTGTCAACGATACCGATGCGTGCCTCGCGGGAGGGCACGAAGGAGCCTATCTGCGCCATGAGCACGATTATGGCAACCTGACGCATGTAGGTGGATTTACCTGCCATGTTGGGTCCTGTGATAATGGCAAGACGGTTATAATCCGTGTCGAGCAGGGTGTCGTTGGGCACGAAATACTTGTCCTTAACGAACTGCTCAACGGTGGGATGTCTTCCGTCCTTGATATCGATAACGTCGGAATAGTCCACCTCGGGGCGAACGTAATTGTTGCGCTTTGCAACGTCTGCAAGTGAGCAGTAAACGTCGGTGAGCGCCAGAAGGTGAGCGGCACCTCTGATACGTGAGGTGGCCTCGCCGACCTTGGTCCTGATTCCGCAGAATATCTCGTATTCAAGAGAGCGGACCTTGTCCTCAGCGCCCAGAATGGTGGCTTCCTTGTCCTTAAGCTCTTCGGTTATGTATCTTTCGCCGTTCACAAGCGTCTGCTTGCGCATATAGCGGGCAGGGACCTGGCTCGTGAAGGATTTGGACACTTCGATATAGTATCCGAAGACCTTGTTATAGCCTATCTTAAGGGTGCGGATGCCTGTTGCCTCGCGCTCCTGCTCCTCGATCTCGTGGATCCAGCCCTTGCCGTCGTTCATAACGGAGCGGAGAAAATCCACGTCGGGGTCGTAGCCTTCGGCTATAAGACCGCCCTCGCGGAGGGAGAAGGGAGGTTGCTCTGCAATGGAGGCTCTGATGAGGGAGGAGATGTCCGTAAGCTCGTCAAGCCCTGCGTATATATCCCGAAGCTCTGCGCACTGCGCCTCCATAAGGAGGGAGCGGAGCTCGGGGATGATGTCGATGGTGGTGAGTATTGCGCGGAGATCCTTTGCGTTTGCCGTTCCGAGACCGACCTTGGTGATAAGACGCTCAAGGTCCAGCACGGAGGAAAGAAGCCTTGTGCACTCCTCACGAAGCATGAAATTCTCCGCAAGCTCCTCGATAGCATCCTGACGGCGCGATATGCGCGATGTGTTCACGAGGGGATGCTCGAGCCAGGAGCGGAGCATTCTTGCGCCGAGAGAGGAGGAGGTGCGGTCCAGCACCCAGAGAAGCGAGCCGCGCTTTTCCTTGGAGCGCATGGTTTCGGTGATCTCAAGATTCCTGCGTGTGTTCGAATCTATTTCAAGATAGTTTCCGCCTGAATAAACGGAGAGTTCCTTTATGTAGGAGATATCCGCCAGCTGAGTTTCCGCAACGTAGGAGAGAAGGGCACCGGCTGCACAGATCATCTCGTCGGTGCGGGTGTTTTCTCCGTCGGAATAGATGCCGAACTGATCGTCGCAGCGGCGGCGGCAGGGCTCGAATGCAAATCGGTCCGCGTCACGCTTTGAGGTGAGGGCGCCGAGGCGCTCCTCGATGTAGGTGAAGGTGCGGGGAAGCACCGTTTCGTCCGTGTTTGAAAGGATCTCGCTGGGCTTGTAGGCCGAAAGCTCGTTCACAAGACGGGCTTCGTCCTCAAGCTCGAAGGAGGTAACGTACATTGTGGAGGACGTGATGTCGCAGAATGCCACGGCCACCCAGCCGTTTTCGCGGCGGTAATATACGGTGGCAAGGTAGTTATTCTGCTTTTCGTCCAGAAGCCCCGAATCAACGACGGTTCCGGGGGTGATCACGCGGGCTATCCTGCGCTCCATGGGGCCCTTTGTGGCACCGGGCTCGCCCACCTGCTCGCAAACTGCGACCTTATAGCCCTTGGCGATAAGCTTGTCTATATAGGGCTCGCAGGAATGGAAGGGCACGCCGCACATAGGGGCGCGCTCCTCCTCGCCGCAGTCACGGCCGGTCAGCGTCAGCTCAAGCTCGCGGGATGCAAGCTTTGCATCACCGTAGAACATCTCGTAAAAGTCGCCGAGACGGTAGAAAAGAATATGGTCAGGGTACTGACTTTTTATCTTAAGATACTGTTCCATCATAGCCGTGGCCATAGCGTTACCTCAAAAAAAGAAATTAGTGTTTATCAGTCGTAGATGTGCTCGTCGTCGTGGGAGTGGGAGCAGCTGCCGCCGCAGGAGGAGCAGTCGCCGCTGCAGGAGGGGGGACGCTCGCCGGTGATGGCGAAGAGGATCTCATCGTTCACAGACTTGATGAGATTATCGATATCCTCCTTAGCCTCAACGAATTCCTTGTATACCTCGTTTTCGGTGATCTCGAAATAAAGGGTGTTCACTCTGCCTTCGATGGCGGTGATGAGCTCGCGGTCCACCTCTTTATTGGAGTAGACCTTTGCAAGAGCGGTCTGCTGTGCGTTGTATTCGGTGATGAGACGTGCGATCTCGCCGTTTTCGCGGAAAGCCTTTTCAGCCTCTGCATAGCGGTCGTAGCGGCGGTCGGTCTTGATGGTCTCGCCGAGGTGGTGTGCCATTTCGATTATAACGTCTGTAAGTCTGTCTTCCATGATATTCTCCTTTGG
The DNA here is from genome assembly GCA_045586225.1 of Eubacteriales bacterium. GTDB lineage: Bacteria > Bacillota > Clostridia > Oscillospirales > CAG-272 > DTU064. The sequence continues at coordinate 12,569 of JAZMZX010000005.1, read as the reverse complement.
AAACCTGTGATATTTATTCGGTGACGGGGTCACCTGTAAGACCGAACGTATCCGTGTCGGTCACTTTAACGTAGAGGAATGAGCCTCCCTTGACGGGGGCGGTGAATCTTATGAGCTTGTTTCCGTCCGTGCGGCCCTCGGTGACGGCGTCGCCGTCGTTTGCAAGCACGCGGAGGGTGCGGCCGAGCTCGCGGGCGTTCTGCTCCTTTGAAATTTCGTTTTGCAGAAGAACGAGCCGTGCAAAGCGGTCTTTTTTGATCTCATCGGGGATCTGGTCCTCCATCTCCGCGGCGGGGGTGCCCACTCTCGGAGAATAGATGAAGGCGTAGATCATATCAAAGCGCGCGCGGCGAAGCATGTCGAGGGTGCCCTCGAAATCCTCCTCCGTCTCTCCGGGAAAGCCCACGATAATGTCGCTGGTGATGGCAACATCGGGCATCGCGCGGCGCAGGGAAGTGACCTTCGCCATATATTTTTCTCTGTCATAGCGGCGGTTCATGCGGCGCAGAACGTCGTCGGAGCCGGATTGCATGGGCAGGTGGAAGTGGCGCGCGATCTTTTCGTGCTTTGCCATAACGGTGAAAAGCTCGGGGGTGGCATCCTTCGGATGGCTCGTCATAAATCTTATGCGGAAGTCGCCCGGGATGGCGGCGAGCCTGTCGAGCAGCGCAGCAAAATCGACGCGGGACGTAAGGTCGTGACCGTATGAATTCACGTTCTGGCCGAGAAGAGTGATGTCGCGGCAGCCGTCCTCCGCAAGGGCTCTCACCTCAGCCTCGATATCCTCGGGCAGACGTGAGCGCTCTCTGCCCCGTACGTAGGGCACGATGCAGTATGAGCAGAAATTGTTGCAGCCGTACATGATGCTGACCCAGGCCTTCGCCTTCGACGTGCGGTGAACGGGAACGTCCTCGGAAAAGTTCGTATCGGCAAGGGAATCCTTCACGTCCGGGAAGCGGCGTCTGCCGCCGCCGATACGGGATGCGATGAGCCCGGGAACGAGATGGAGCTCAGTCGTGCAGAAGGAAAAGTCAACGTAAGGATAGCTTCTCTTAAGCGCATCAGCACGGTGCTGCTGGGATACCATACAGCCGCCCACACCGATGATCATTTCGGGATTGGCAGCTTTTTTGTGCTTCAGCTGGCCGATAAGGGAGAGGGCCTTCTTTTCCGCGTGCTCGCGGATGGCGCAGGTGTTCACAAGCACCAAAGAGGCGCCGTCGGCAGTGTCTGTGACGGTGTAGCCCATTGCCTCGGCCATGCCTGCAAGGCGCTCGCTGTCTGCCTCGTTCTGCTGGCAGCCGAATGTCATTATATATGCCGCGGGGGCGGTGCTGCGGGCGGAATTCTTTTCGCGGACCTCAGCCATAGCCTTATGCATCATCTCCGTTTTTTCGGGAGAAATGAGATTGTTCGGGCGTAACTCCATAGTAGATCTGTCTTAACTCGCTTTATAAAATAATTGTTACATTTACAACGTCTCATTATACTATAAATCTCGAAAGGTGTCAATTGAAGGCGGCGGAAATATTCTGCATATATCAAAGAGGAGCGCTGTAAAATTTTTGTTGCTTATTGCTAAAAACCGTGGTATACTCTATGTAGCGGCGCTATGCCGTTAACGTTTACCGATATAAAAATAACATATTTCGGAGGAATCACAAGGTGGAGTATAACGAAATCAGAGAAGCCATAATCAATGGCGAAACAGCCCTCGGTATCGAGCTCGGTTCGACGAGAATCAAGTCCGTTCTTATCGGACGCGACTTTGCACCCATTATTTCCGGCGCACACGACTGGGAAAACAAGCTTGAGAACGGTGTCTGGACATACAGCCTCGAGGATATCTGGGCAGGCGTTCAGGACAGCTACGCAAAGCTCGTTTCCGCAGTTAAGGAAAAGTACGGCTGCGACCTTACAAAGGTCGGTGCTATCGGTTTTTCCGCAATGATGCACGGTTACCTCGTATTCGACGAAGCAGGCGAGCTGCTCGTTCCCTTCCGCACCTGGCGTAATACCATCACGGGCGAAGCATCCGCAGTTCTCTCCCGCGAATTCAAGTTCAACGTTCCCCAGAGATGGAGCATCTCTCACCTCTATCAGGCTATCCTGAACGGCGAAACTCACGTTCCCGAGATCAGATACATAACCTCCCTTGCAGGCTACATCCATTGGAAGCTGACGGGCGAGTTCACCCTCGGCATCGGCGATGCTTCCGGCCTCTTCCCCATCGATCTTGACACCAAGGATTACGATGAAAAGCTCATCGCGAAGTTCGACGAGCTGGTTGCATACAAGAATTACCCCTGGAAGCTTAAGGATATTCTGCCGAAGGCAGTTTCCGCAGGCGAATTCGCAGGCAAGCTCACCGCCGAAGGCGCAAAGCTTCTCGACCCCACCGGCAAGCTTGAAGCAGGTATTCCTCTCGCTCCTCCGGAAGGCGACGCAGGCACCGGTATGGTTGCAACAAACAGTGTAGCTGCACGCACGGGCAACGTCTCCGCAGGTACTTCCATTTTCGCAATGATCGTTCTCGAAAAGGCACTGAAGGATTACTATCCCGAGATCGACATCGTTACCACTCCCACGGGCAAGCTCGTTGCAATGGTACACTGCAACAACTGCACCTCCGATCTTAACGGTTGGGTGGAAATGTTTGCAGAGCTTCTCCGCGAAGCAGGCTGCGATATCCCCATGTGGAAGCTTTACGATATCTTCTACTTCCAGTCCGAAAAGGGCGATAAGGATTGCGGCGGACTCATGTCCTACGGCTACATCTCCGGCGAGCACGTTACCGGCGTAGATTCCGGACGTCCTCTCTTCCTCCGCTCCACCGACTGCAACTTCAACCTTGCAAACTTCACCCGTTCCATCATCTTCTCCACCATGGGAGCTCTCAAGATGGGTCTCGATATTCTCTTCGAGCAGGAAGACGTTAAGGTCGATATGATCTACGGTCACGGCGGTCTCTTCAAGACCGAGCGCGTTGGCCAGAGCTACCTTGCAGCCGCTATCAATTCTCCCGTTTCCGTTATGAAGACGGCAGGCGAGGGCGGTCCTTGGGGTATGGCACTTCTCGCATCCTACCTTGTAAACAAGGAAGAGGGCGAATCCCTCGAGGAATTCCTTGCAAATAAGGTATTCTGCGGCGAGACCGGCACCACTCTTGCACCCGATCCCGCAGACGTTGAAGGCTTCCGCTCCTACATCAAGACATATCGCGAATGCCTTGCTGTTGAACACGCTGCAGCAGATTCCATCAGCTGATAACATCCGCATAAAAATAAAACGCAGAGCCCTTTCGGCTCTGCGTTTTTTCTTTATTTTTGCCAAAGCGATCCTTGATAAAGCCCGTTTTCGTGCATGTAGCGGTCGATCTTTTTGATGACGGTGTCCTTTTCGAGATTCCAGGAGGGAGCCACGAGCTCTGCACGGGGCGCATCCGCCATAACGCGGTGAAGGATGATATCGGGACGAAGCCTTGCGATGGCTCCGGAGACGGTACACACGTATTCGTCCATCGTCTGGGGCACGTACTCGTTTCTGCGGTACATATCGCAAATGGCGGTGCCCTCGGTGACGTAAAGTGAATGGAGCTTCACGCCCACGACGGGGTGTGAGGAAACGAAGCGCACGGTTTCGTAAACGTCCTCCTCGGTCTCGCCGGGAAGCCCTATCATCACGTGTGCGATGACGTCGATGCCGCGGGCGGTGAGAAGACTGACGGCCTCGGTGAAGCGGTACGTTTCGTATCCGCGGTTGATGAGCGCTGCAGTCTTGTCGTTTGAGGTCTGCAGGCCCAGCTCGCACCACACGTCGTATTTTTGCGTGTACTCCGCCAGAAGGTCGGCGCGGGCTTCGTCTATGCAGTCGGGGCGTGTGCCCACCGCAAGTATCCTTATCCTTTCATCGGTGAGAGCGGAATCGTAGCGCTGACGAAGCACGTGCGGGGAGTCGTGGGTGTTCGTGAAGTTCTGGAAATAGGCAACGTAAATGCTCGCCTTCTTCACGGCGCCCGAGTGCATGAATGCGCTCACTTGCCGCTCGATGGAGTATTCCTTGTTTATGTGCTCGCCGGCGCCTCGCTCTCCGCAGAAAATGCAGCCGCCGTAGCCGCAGGTGCCGTCGCGGTTGGGGCAGGTGAAGCCGCCGTCTATGCAGATCTTGCCGACTCTGTCGCCGTATCTTTTGCGAAGATAGGGGGAGAGGGTGTTATACCGTTTTTCGTAGTTCAAGGCGGCCTCCTTTTGCGTTTTTTCGCTTGCGCTTTGAATATTATATAGTTAATCCGCCCGAATTTCAAGAGGGCAGGGGGTATTTGCGAAAACGGACGGAAAATATATTATATGCAAATGCAAAACTTGCGAAAAATCCTGAAATATAAAGAAAAAACGCAGATGCGCCGGGCGCGCTGAAACGTGGGATCCGCAGCAATATTATACAGATGCATAACAAAAAATACAAAGAATAAGCGCCGTTTCGGGTGAAACGGCGCCGATCTTTTATTTGCTTCTGATGTATTCATCGATAGCGGCTGCAGCCGTTTTTCCCGCGCCCATAGCGAGGATAACGGTTGCGGCTCCGGTAACGGCGTCGCCGCCTGCGTACACTGCGGTGCGGGAGGTGAGTCCGTTTTCGTCGGTGATGATGCCGCCCCACTTTTCGGTGTCAAGACCGTCGGTGGTGGATCTGATGAGAGGGTTGGGAGAGGTGCCGAGAGCCATGATAACGGAATCCACCTCGATCTCGTGCTCGGAGCCCTCGATGGCAACGGGACGTCTTCTGCCGGATGCGTCGGGCTCGCCGAGACCCATCTTCACGCAGCGGATAGCGCGCACGCGGCGGTTTTCATCTGCAAGGATCTCCACGGGATTCGTGAGAAGGCGGAATACGATGCCCTCCTCCTTTGCGTGCTCAACCTCTTCGTGCCTTGCGGGAATCTCCTCCTCGCTTCTGCGGTAAACGATGGAGACCTCCTCGGCGCCCAGGCGCTGAGCGCAGCGGGCTGCGTCCATTGCAACGTTTCCTCCGCCCACAACGGCAACACGGCGTGCGTGCTGAACGGGTGTGTCGGTGTCGTCGCGGTACGCCTTCATAAGGTTCACGCGGGTGAGAAATTCATTTGCGGAGCAAACGCCGTTCAGCGCTTCTCCGGGGATGCCCATAAATTTGGGAAGACCTGCGCCCGTGCCGATATAAACGGCCTCGAAGCCCTCATCCATCAGCTCGTCGATAAGGATGGAGCGGCCAATGACGGTGTTGGTCTCTATAGTGACGCCAAGGGCCTTGAGACCTTCGATCACGCGCTTTACGATAGCCTTGGGGAGACGGAATTCGGGGATGCCGTATACGAGTACGCCGCCTGCGGTGTGAAGCGCTTCGAAAACGGTAACGTCGTAGCCGAGACGTGCAAGGTCGCCGGCGCAGGTGAGGCCGGAGGGGCCTGAGCCGATAACGGCAACGCGGTGTCCGTTCTTTTCGGGAGCTGCAGCGGTGCCTTCGGAATGTGCGTTATGATAGTCGGCAACGAAGCGCTCGAGGCGTCCGATGGCGACGGGCTCACCCTTGACTCCGCGGATGCACTTGGACTCGCACTGAGTTTCCTGCGGACAAACGCGTCCGCAGACTGCGGGAAGGGAGCTGGCTTCCGCAATGATGGAGTATGCGGCTTCAAAATCGCCCTCAGCCACCTTTTCGATAAAGGCGGGAATGTGTATTTTTACGGGGCAGCCGCCAACGCAGGGCTTGTTCTTGCAGTTGAGGCAGCGCTTTGCCTCGTCGATGGCCTGCTCCTCGGTGTAGCCGAGAGCCACCTCGTCGAAGTTTTTGTTTCTAACGTCGGGTGCCTGATGAGGCATGGGGTTTTTGAGAAGAGACATATTGGGCATACGGATCATTCTCCTTTTTTGTAGAGATTGCAGTGAGCTTCGCGGGATGCAGCCTCAGCCTCGCGGTACATTCCGCTGCGGGAGAGTGCTTCGTCAAAGTCCACCTGATGGCCGTCGAATTCGGGGCCGTCAACGCAGGCAAATTTGGTCTTGCCGCCAACGGTGAGTCTGCAGCCGCCGCACATGCCTGTTCCGTCGATCATGATGGGGTTCATGCTGACGACGGTTTTGATGCCGTACTTTTTGGTGAGAAGGCAAACGAACTTCATCATAACGAGAGGCCCGATGGCGATGACAAGGTCGTATTCGTTTCCGCCGTTGATGAGCGCCTCCAGGGCGGTGGTCACAAGACCCTTCTCGCCTGCGGTGCCATCGTCGGTCATAAGACGGTATTCGTCGGAAACGGCACGGAATTCATCCTCGAGAATAACGAGGTCGCGGCTTCTGAAGCCGACGACGGAGTGTACCTCTGCGCCCTCCTCGTGAAGCTTCTTGCACACGGGGTAGGCGATGGCACAGCCAACGCCGCCGCCGATAACGCAAACCTTTTTGATGCCCTTCGTTTCGGTGGGACGTCCGAGAGGACCTACGAAATCGGAAATGTATTCGCCTTCGCTCTTTTCATTGAGCTTCATGGTGGTGGTGCCGACCACCTGGAAAATGATCGTTACGGTGCCTGCCTCGCGGTCGTAATCTGCGATCGTGAGGGGGATGCGCTCACCCAGCTCATCCACTCTGAGGATGATAAACTGACCGGGCTCGCATTTACGCGCCACGCGGGGCGCTTCCACTGTCATAAGAGTGACTGTGGGGTTGAGTTCTTTTTTATATACGATTCTGAACATAAGGATCTTTACCCGTTTGAGAAAATTGTTAAAAGTCATTATACCACTTCCGCAGTTGAAAGTAAAGAGGTGACTTTTCGTTTATATTTGCGAAAAAAGCATCACGTGCTTTCGAAAAAATGTGCGAATGTGCCCTCACCCCGGCATTATTGGCTTTTTGACGAATTTTCGGGGGATATATTACGGAATATATGTCGGAAATATAATTCTTGATATAACCATATATTGTTTTGTTGAAAAGGTGTTGATTTTATGGATGACTTTGTGTTAAAATGTAGGGTAGAAATAAACACTAATTTCACGGAGGCTAATTAAATGGCACTTAAAGAGAAAGAAATACAGGCTAAAACAGCCGAGCTTGTTGCGTTTATAGAGGAGCATAAGAACGTTGACGGTCCTCTGATGCCCATCATGCAGAAGGCTCAGGAGCTTTTCGGCTATCTTTCACTGGAAACTCAGGAACTCATCGCTGATTCTCTCGGCATTCCCCTGACCGAGGTTTACGGCGTTGCAACCTTCTATGCACAGTTCTCCCTTAAGCCCAAGGGCGAATACATCATCAGCGTTTGCACCGGTACCGCATGCTACGTAAAGGGCGCTCAGGCAGTCCTCGATAAGGTTGTCGAGATCCTCGGCATCGGTGTTGGCGAAACCACTCCCGACGGAAAATTCACCATCCAGGATACCCGTTGTCTCGGATGCTGCGGTCTTGCTCCCGTTATGACGATCAACGAGGATGTTTACGGCCGTCTCACTCCTGCTGATATCAAGGATATTCTCGATAAGTACAAGGACTGATTTTATGAAGATCGGTGAGATTGCCAGACTGCTTGGCGCAGAAATACTCTGCTGTCATGAAGAGGCCGACAGCGAAGTGAACTCCGCCTGTGGCAGCGATATGATGAGCGATGTTCTTATGTACGTCAAGAATCAGGCTGTTCTCCTGACGGGTCTTATGAACGTTCAGGCTATAAGAACTGCCGAGATGATGGATATGCGCTGCATCGTTTTTGTCAGAAACAAGAAGCCCACGCCCGATATGATCGAGCTTGCAAAGGAAAACGGCATAGTTATTATGACCTCCTCCCTGCGTATGTTCGAGGCGTGCGGCATACTTTACCACAACGGCCTCGGAGCTTCCACTGCCGCCAATGGATAAGAACGAAAACCTCACATACCATTTTGATGTAAGCGGAGACAGCTTTACATCAGCAGGTCACGCATCTCTTGAAACGAAGAAGATCCTTCGCCGAATTGGCATAGACCCTCAGACTATAAGACGCGTTGCTATTGCAATGTATGAGGGTGAGATCAATATGGTCATCCACGCCGGCGGAGGCGAGGTCGATATCGTTATCAGTGAAGAAAATATCGTTATCACCCTTTGCGACCACGGTCCCGGAATCGCGAACGTTGAGCTCGCCATGCAGGAGGGATTCTCAACGGCTCCCGACAGCATCAGAAATCTGGGCTTCGGTGCAGGAATGGGTCTTCCGAATATGAAGCGCTACGCAGACGATCTCAAGATCGAAACGAAGCTTTGCCACGGAACGACGATCACGTTGACCTTTAATATTTAAGAAATCAGTATTTAGTTAAGGAGGGGAATAGTCATGCAGAATTATAAGCATTCGGTTTCCCTCGATGTTTCGAAATGTAAGGGCTGCACGCACTGTATGCGCAGATGCCCTACGGAAGCAATACGTATACGCGACGGTCACGCCGTCATCGATCCTAAGCGCTGTATCGACTGCGGCGAATGCATCCGCCTTTGCCCGCACGATGCGAAAACAGCCACCTTCGATCCTCTTTCCGCCATCGATAAAACAAAGTATAACATCGCGCTTCCGCCGCCCTCGCTTTACGGTCAGTTTGCGAATCTCGACGATATAGATTACCTTCTCAAGGGTCTTCTCGATCTGGGATTCGACGACGTATACGAGGTTGCCTGCGCGGCAGAGATGTATACCGAGTACACGCGAAAGTATCTGCAGAAAAGCGACACGCGGTTTCCCGTTATCAGTTCGGCATGCCCCGTTATCGTGAGGCTTATCAGCCTGAGATTCCCCTCTCTCGTTGATAATATGATGCCTATGCTGCCGCCGGTGGAGCTTGCGGGCTATCTTGCAAAGAAGCGTGCCATGCAGCGGCATCCCGAGCTGTCCTACGACGATATAAGGACGGTGTTCATCTCCCCTTGCCCCGGCAAGGTAAGCTACATAAAGAATAATACCAACGGCAAGAGCAACGTGGACGTTGTGGTTGCCATGCAGGAAATGTACTTTGAGCTTATTTCCGTTATGAAGCGCGCATATCCCGACGATCCCGTTTCCCGCACGGGAAGGATCGGCGTGAACTGGGCTGTAAGCGGAGGAGAATCGACTGCTCTTTTAAATGAGGATTATCTTTACGCGGACGGCATCGAGAACGTTATAAACGTGCTCGATCAGATCGAAAACGAACAGCTTCCGGATCTTCACTTCATAGAGCTCAATGCCTGCAACGGAGGTTGCGTTGGCGGAGTTCTCACGGTGGAAAATCCCTACATCTCCCGAGTCAAGCTTCAGAACATCAGAAGGTTCCTTCCCGTATCGCAGTTCCGTTTCCCTCAGGGAATATCGGGAGACGAGATACCCGACGATTTTCTTGTGAAGGAGCAGCCGGAGTACGACGCCGTATCAAATCTTTCTTCCGATAAGAAAACGGCTATACGTATGATGTCGGAGATAAGATCGATATTTGCCACGCTTCCCGAGCTGGATTGCGGCTCCTGCGGTTCGCCCACGTGCCGCGCCTTCGCTGAGGACGTGGTAAAGGGACAGATCACCATAGACGGATGTCCCGTGATGAAAAAAGACAAAGGAGACGGCTGTGACGGTAAATGAGCTTATCGCCCTTCTGGGCGCTGAAACGCTGAATCTTGAAGACGGCGAGAGGACCTTCGATTCGGTCTATGCCGGAGACCTTCTTTCCTGGGTTATGGGACGCGCTCCCGAGGGCGCGCTCTGGATAACGATAATGACGAACCGCAACGTTCTTGCTGTGGCATCGCTCCACGATTTTGCCTGCGTCCTTATAACGGACGGAGCCGAGATCGATGACGATTTCATGGGCATTGCTGAGGCTCAGGGAATAAACGTTATCCGTACCGGGATCTCTACGTATGAGGCTTGCGTGGCCGTTGGCAGGGCACTGTCGTGAAAACGTTTTTCTACGATCTGCACGTTCATTCCTGCCTGTCACCCTGCGGTGACGACGAAATGACGGTGGCAAACATCGCGGGAATGTCGTATATCAAGGAGCTGGGGCTCGTTGCGCTCACCGACCATAACACTGCCAAAAATGCTCCTGCCTTTTTCGAGGCATGCGAGAATTACGGGATCGTTCCTGTGGCGGGCGTGGAGGTGACAACGGCTGAGGAGATACATCTTCTTTGCCTTTTTCCCACTCTTGACGATGCGATGCGTTTCGACGGTAAACTTTCGGAATATCGATTGAAGATCAAAAATAAGCCGGAGATATTCGGCGAACAGTTAATAGTAAACGTCGACGACGAGGTCGTCGGCAGGGACGAGTATCTTTTGCCTGTGGCAACGATGCTTTCACTTGAGGATGCCGTGGCGCTGGCCGATTCCTTCGGTGCGGCTTATATGCCCGCTCATATCGACCGCCCGTCAAACGGGATCCTCGCCATACTGGGCACGCTGCCCGAGTCGCCGGAGTTCGGCTACGTAGAGCTCAGGGACAGGGAAGCGAGAGACCGCTGCGGCGTAGGTGAAAGACACGTTATCGTGAACAGCGATGCTCACAGACTTGAGGATATAAACGAGCCTGAAAACACCCTGAAGCTGGATGTGCCGGAGGATGCCGGACACGACGAGATAAGGCGTGCGCTCATCAGGCTTCTGCGAGGCGAAGCATGAAAGAACTGTCACTTAACATACTCGATATAGCGGGCAATTCGGTGAAAGCCGAAGCCACGCTGATCACGGTGGCGCTCACCGAGGATGACCGCTCGCTCAGGATCACGATATCCGACGACGGCTTCGGTATGAACGCCGAAAAGGTGGCGAGGGTCACAGACCCGTTCTTCACCTCGCGTACCACCAGAAAGGTGGGGCTCGGAATCCCCTTTTTCAAGCTGGCAGCAGAGCAGACGGGCGGAGAATTCTCCATCGTCAGCCGCGCCCGCGAGGAATATCCCGACAGCTGCGGTACCGTCACAAGCGCGCTTTTTTATACGGACAGTATAGACTGCGCACCGCTCGGTGACGTTATCTCCACTGTGTGCACTCTCATTCAGGGGTGCGGGGATATAGATGTCGTTTACACTCACGATATCGTGAAGTCAGACGGCGAGATACACGTTTCGCTGGACACACGCGAGCTTAAAGCTGTGCTCGGCGACATACCGCTCTCGGAGCCCGAGATCATTTATTGGATCCGCGGGAATCTCGAGGAGCAGTACGGAAACTGTAAATAATAAAAAATAATATATTTTCTACTAAAGTTACGGAGGAAAAGTTTATGAAAACTCTTGAAGAACTTGCCCAGATCCGCGAAAGGATGAAGGACAAGGTTGCACTGCGCGAGGGAACCAATTCCACACGCATCGTTGTCGGTATGGCAACCTGCGGTATCGCAGCAGGTGCAAGACCCGTTCTCAACGCATTCGTTGAGGAGATCACCAACGGCCAGCTTACCGATAAGGTGACCGTAAGCCAGACCGGTTGTATCGGAATCTGCCAGTATGAGCCCGTTGTTGAGGTTTACGAGGCAGGCAAGGAAAAGGTAACCTACGTTAAGATGACTCCCGAAGCAGCTAAGCGCGTTGTTGAGGAGCACATTCGCGGCGGTAAGGTAGTAACCGAATATACCATCGGCAGCTACAAGCTTTAAGGATCGGAGGATATATTAATTATGATTCGTGCACACGTTCTTATTTGTGCCGGTACCGGTTGTACCTCTTCCGGAAGCGCGCAGGTAGCAGAAGCTCTCGAGCGTGAGCTTCAGGCAAAGGGTCTCACAGAAGAGATCAAAATAGTAAGGACCGGTTGCTTCGGTCTCTGCGCACTCGGCCCCATCATGATCGTTTATCCCGAAGGCGTATTCTATTCCAGAATCACCGCTGAGGATATCCCCGAAGTAGTTGAAGAGCATCTCCTTAAGGGACGTCCCGTTCAGAGACTCGTTTATAACGATTCCGCTGCAGGCGAAGCTCCCGCAGCATCTCTCGGCGAAACTGCTTTCTATAAGTCTCAGAAGCGCGTTGCACTTCGCAACTGCGGCGTTATCGACCCCGAAAATATCGACGAGTACATAGGCCTTCGCGGCTATGAAGCACTCGGTAAGTGCGTAACCGAAATGACTCCCAAGGACGTTGTTGACGTTATCACCGAGAGCGGACTTCGCGGACGCGGCGGCGGAGGATTCCCCACCGGCAGAAAGTGGCTCTTCGCTATGCCTCCGGCACCCAAGAAGTACGTTGTTTGTAACGCAGACGAGGGCGACCCCGGTGCATTCATGGACCGTTCCGTTCTCGAAGGTGACCCTCATGCAGTTATCGAAGCGATGGCTATCGCAGGCTACGCTATCGGCGCTGACGAAGGTTACATCTATGTAAGAGCAGAGTACCCCATCGCTGTTAAGCGTCTCCAGATCGCTATCGAGCAGGCACGTGAATACGGTCTGCTTGGCAAGAACATCTTTGGAACCGACTTCAGCTTCGACCTCCACATCAGACTTGGTGCCGGCGCGTTCGTATGCGGTGAAGAAACAGCTCTTCTTACCTCCGTTGAAGGTAACCGCGGTGAACCCCGTCCCCGTCCTCCGTTCC
>JAZMZX010000004.1:0-4500 GCA_045586225.1 Eubacteriales bacterium | reverse complement strand
CTCCCTCTTTTGAGGATAAAAAATCGATTATAGCTCGGTATTTCAATTGGTTTTCTCCGATAAACATATTTCATAAAGATCGTATAGGGATCTTATGGTGTAGGTGGGGTTTACGTCTCCCGGGTCTTTCCCCTTGGGGTTATACCAGCAGGTGTCGATGCCTGCGTTGATACCGCCGCGGATATCGCTGGACAGCGAATCGCCCACGATGACGGCGCGCCTTGCCGCCTCTTCGGGAGTGATCCCAAGATCGGCAAACACAAGCTCGAAAAACTCCCGTGCGGGCTTATTGTGACCAAGCTCCTCGGAAATATAGGTTTCCCTGATATACTTCGTCAGCGGCGAGGGAGCAAAGCGGGAGCGCTGTATCCAGCCTGTGCCGTTTGTCACAACGTAAAGGCTGCACTTCTCCGCAAGGGTGCGGCACACCTCCTCCGCTTCGGGAAGAGGTATACACTGCATCGCCAGGCGGTGGATATAGTAGTCTGCCATTTCGGCAGCCGACACGCGGGGCGTGTGGCCAAGGGGCGCCAGCGCCTCGAAAAGCTTTTCAAACCTTGCGATCTTCAGCTTTTCTCTCGTTGTCTCGCCCCGCTCAAGTGCTTTCCACTCACGGTCGTTGATCTCGTGGTACGTTGAGATTATTTCCTTAGTGTCGGGAAGTCCCACGTAGCGGAGGGTCTCCGCCATTGCGTTTTCTTCGGATGCGTCGAAATCGTAAAGAGTTCCGTCAGCATCCAGAAGGATAATATCGTATCTCATCAGCCAAGGATGAACTTATGGAAGGTCTTCTTGCCCTTCTTGATAACTACGCCCTCTCCCATAGCGGACTTTTCGATAGCAAAGCTCGGGTCGGTGACCTTTTCGCCGTCGAGAAGAACGCCGCCCTGCATAACGAGGGTCCTGCCCTCTCTGCGTGAGGGAGCAAGCTTTGCCTTGATCATCATATCGAGAATGCCGATCTTGCCTTCTTCGTTGAAGTCGCCGTCGGTAAGCTCGGTGGTGGGCATATTTTCGGAATTTCCGCCGCCGCCGAACACTGCCTTTGCAGCTGCGTCAGCCTTGTCTGCCTCTTCCTTGCCGTGAACGAGCTGAGTGAGCTCATATGCAAGGATCTCCTTGGCGCGGTTGAGCTGAGAGCCCTCCCAGGTTGCCATCTTGTCGATTTCCTCGAGAGGAAGGAAGGTGAGCATACGGATGCACTTCATAACGTCGTCGTCCGCAACGTTGCGCCAGTACTGATAGAAATCGAAGGGGCTGGTCTTGTTGGGATCGAGCCATACTGCGTTGCCCGCGGTCTTACCCATCTTCTTGCCCTGAGAGTCGGTGAGGAGGGTGATGGTCATTGCGTGAGCGTCAGCGCCCAGCTTGCGGCGGATAAGCTCCGTACCGCCAAGCATATTGGACCACTGGTCGTCTCCGCCGAACTGCATATTGCAGCCGTACTTCTTGTAAAGGTAATAGAAGTCGTAGCTCTGCATGATCATATAGTTGAATTCGAGGAAGGAAAGGCCCTTCTCCATTCTCTGCTTATAGCACTCTGCTCTCAGCATATTGTTTACGGAGAAGCAGGAGCCAACCTCGCGGAGAAGCTCAACGTAGTTAAGGTCGAGAAGCCAGTCTGCGTTGTTGATCATCATCGCTTTGCCTTCGGAGAAGTCGATGAAGCGTTCCATCTGGCGCTTGAAGCAAGCGGCGTTATGGTCGATATCCTCTTTGGTGAGCATCTTTCTCATATCGGTTCTGCCGGAGGGGTCGCCGATCATGGTGGTGCCGCCGCCGATGAGGGCGATGGGCTTGTTTCCCGCCATCTGGAGGCGCTTCATAAGCGTAAGCGCCATAAAGTGACCTGCCGTAAGGCTGTCTGCGGTGCAGTCAAAGCCGATGTAGAAGGTTGCCTTGCCGGCATTTATCATCGATCTGATCTCTTCTTCGTTTGTTACCTGTGCAAGCAGTCCTCTTGCCTGCAGTTCTTCATAAATTCCCATGATTATGATCTACCTTTCGATATAGATGATTCTTTTATATTTTTTATTCTAACGTGCTTTACCTGCCGTCTCCGCCCTCTGCTATGAGCTCCCGTGCCGCACGTCTTTGCGTGTCGGTCACGTTTATGCCGCCGATAATGCGCGCTATTTCCTTGATTCTTTCCTCTCCCGAAAGCACAGTGACAACGGACTCAGTGCGTCCGTTCACTTCCTTTTTCGAGGTGAGGTAATGTGTGTCGGCAAGTGCCGCGATCTGCGCCGAATGTGTGATGCAGATGATCTGGCGACGCTCTGCGCTTTCCTTCAGGCGCAGGCCGATCTTGCCCGACGTTGAGCCCGACACGCCCGTATCGATCTCGTCGTAGATGATGGTCTCCTCTCCGCTTTTAACGTTGCACACGCTCTTGATGGCAAGCATCACGCGGGAAAGCTCGCCGCCCGAGGCAGTCAGCGCCAGTGGGCGTGCGTCCTCGCCTGCATTTGCGGAGATATAAAATTCCGCCGATTCGCCGCCGTCGGAGGTGAGCTCCGTTTTTGTGAAGCGCACGAAAAAGGTGACCTTCGGCATATCGAGTCCCGTGAGCACGTCGCACACGCGGCCTGTCAGAAGCTCTGCCGCTTCCCTGCGCTTTTCCGCAAGAGCGTAAGCGCACTTTTCTGCCTCCGCAGTTTTTTCCGAAAGCAAACGGGTCAGCTCCGCGATGCGTTCATCGTTATTCTCGATGGCATCCAGCTTTTTCGCAGCCTCGTTTCTGTGCTGAAGCACGGCTGAAACAGAGCTGCCGTACTTCCTTTTCAGGCGATGGATAACGTCAAGTCTGTCCTCGATGCGCTCAAGGCGCTCCGCAGGGTCCTCGTCCTCTGCACCTCCGAGACCGAAGGTATCGTAAGTGCGGCGGGCAATGTCCTCAAGCTCAGCGGAAATGGACCTGAGCTTTTCCGCATCCTCTGCCGCTTCCTTTGAATATTCGGAAAGCTGCTCCATTGCGGAGGCCGCTCTTTCGGAAAGATACGCCGCCGACGCGCCCTTATCGTTTCCATACGCGGCGCGGTAAACGAAGCTTGCAAGCTTCACGATGCGCTCACCTGCCTTAAGGCGGGCGCGCTCCATATTAAGCTCTTCCTCTTCGTCTTCCTTCAGCTTTGCGGAATCGATCTCTTTTATCTGATACTTAAGTAAATCCGCGGCAAGGGCGCCTTCTCTTGAAAGGCGGCTCACCTCGTCAAATTCGGACCTGACCGCAGTAAGCTCGCCGTATGCTTCTCTGTATGCGGAAAGCTCGGCGCCGTCCTCTGCATATTCATCAAGAAGCGCAAGCTGTGCTTCCGGAGTCTTCAGCGAGAGGCTCTCGCTTTGCCCGTTTATGGATAAAAGGCTCGCCATAGCCCTTCTGAGATTCGCCTGCGAAACTGCTCTGCCGTTGATCTTTGCGGTGCTTTTTCCGTCAGCAACGACGGTGCGCTCCACCGTTATCTCTCCGTCAGTTACGGCGACTCCCAAATCGGAAAGCATCCTTTCCGATTCCTCAGAGATACCCGTGAAAAGCGCGCTTACGTACGCGCGCTCCTCGCCCGTGCGGATGAGGGTGGGCTGCGCCTTCGCGCCCAGCACAAGGGATATGGAATCTATAATAATGGATTTTCCCGCGCCGGTCTCGCCGGTGATAACGGTGAATCCCTCGCCGAAATCAAGGTCCAGACACTTGATGACGGCGATATTTTCAATGTGAAGTGATGAAATCATACGCGATCAATAGCGAAAACGGACATCACACCGTTTTCATCAGCCCTCTGATCTTTTCGCTGATGTCGTAGGCATCGTCTTCCGTTCTCGTGACAACGATGATGCAGTCGTCTCCCGCAACACAACCGAGAATATCGGGAGATGCAATACCGTCTATAGAGGAAGCAATGGCAGGTGCCATGGACGGAAACGTTTTGATGACCACGTTGTTGATGGCATAATCAACACTGATGATGGAATCTGCGAGGGCGAGATTGAATTTCGTCATATTCACGCCGGAATGGTGGCGGGGCTGAATATATTTATACATTCCGCGCTCCGTTGTGACCTTGGAAAGCTTCAGCTCGCGGATATCGCGGGAGACCGTAGCCTGAGTTACGGAATAGCCCTCAAGGCGAAGCTTTTCGATAAGCTCCTCCTGAGTTTCAATATCGTAACGGGATATCAGGTCAAGGATCATGTTCTGTCGGTTGTTTTTCATTTAGTACCTCGCTTTTTCAGTTGCGTCGATGGTTTATCTCAGGTTTTTCGGTTCGTCGTTTGTCTTTAACTGCAATTGCCTTACGGCAAACGGGGGGGTAACGTTCGTCAATTTTTGGTTGCCACAGACTAAAATCTCGCCTGTGGCAGAAATCTGACGTTTACTGCGCATCTGCAGTTACGGTTTCCGTAACTGCCGGACTTAAATTTTCGCCGCAGGCGGAAATCTGACGTTTACTGCGCATCTGCAGTTACGGTTTCCGTAACTGCCGGACTTAAATTTTCGCC
>JAZMZX010000003.1:0-3473 GCA_045586225.1 Eubacteriales bacterium | reverse complement strand
GTGCATCGCAAAAGGACTTGTTGAAATCGCACTCAAGGAGGGCGCTGATGCCATCGTTCACGGCTGCACCGGCAAGGGCAACGACCAGGTACGTTTTGAACTGGCTATCAAGCATTTTGCTCCCAATATGCCAATTATCGCTCCCTGGCGCGAATGGGATATCAAGTCCCGCGACGAGGAGATCGACTACGCAGAAGCACACAACATTCCTCTCAAGATAAACCGCGAGACCAACTACTCCAAGGACAAGAACATCTGGCACCTTTCCCACGAGGGTCTTGATCTTGAATCTCCCGCAAACGAGCCCGACTACAAGAAGCCCGGCTTCCTTGAGCTCGGTGTTTGCCCCGAAATGGCACCCGACACCCCCACCTACGTTACCATCGATTTCGAAGCAGGCGTTCCCGTTGCCGTTAACGGCGTGAAGATGGGCGCGATCGAGCTGGTTGAAGCTCTCAATAAGCTTGGCGGCGAAAACGGCGTCGGCATCCTCGACATCGTTGAAAACCGTCTCGTTGGTATGAAGAGCCGCGGTGTTTATGAAACTCCCGCAGGCACCATCCTTTATAAGGCGCACAACGTTCTTGAGACCATCACCCTCGACAAGGAGACCTTCCACTTCATGAATGCTCAGGTCGGCCCCAAGATGGCAGATCTCGTTTACAACGGTCAGTGGTTCACTCCCCTCCGCGAGGCTCTCTCCGCTTTCGCAGACAAGGCAAACGAGCGCGTTACCGGCTCCGTTAAGCTCAAGCTCTACAAGGGCAACGTTATGAATGCAGGCGTTACCTCTCCCTACACCCTCTACGACGAGATTACCGCTTCCTTCGGCGAGGACGAGGACTACAACCAGGCTGACGCAGAAGGCTTCATCAACCTCTTCGGTCTTCCCATCAAGGTTAAGGCTAAGCTCGACGCTCTCCGCGAGCAGAAATAAAATGAAGAACAACGAAAATAAGCTCTGGGCAGGCCGTCAGGGCGCAACAGACGCCGCTGCCGACGATTTTAACTCCTCCATCCGCGTTGATTCCCGTATGTACCGCGAGGATATCACGGGAAGCATGGCCCACGCAGCAATGCTCGGTGCCAAGGGGATCATTCCTCCTGCGGATGCGGACCTTATCATCTCCGAGCTTGAAAAGATCCTTTCCGATATCGACTCCGGCACCCTCACCATCGATATGACGGCAGAGGACATACACACCTTTATCGAAGGTGAGCTCACCTCCCGCATCGGAGACGCAGGCAAGCGCCTTCACACCGCAAGAAGCCGCAACGATCAGGTTGCCACCGACACAAGGCTTTATCTCCGCAGAAGAGTGAACGAGGTGAAGGCTCTCATCATCGACGTTGTTTCCGCGCTGACCGAAAAGGCAGACCTTCACCGCGATGACGTTATGCCCGGCTACACCCACCTTCAGCGCGCTCAGCCCATAAGCTTCGGCCACCAGCTTCTCGCTTACGCATGGATGCTTATGCGCGACGTTTCAAGGCTCGACGATGCTCTTCTTCGCGTGAACGTTTCTCCTCTCGGAGCAGGCGCTCTTGCCGGCACAGGCTATCCCATCGACCGTGAAATGACCGCTTCCGCACTCGGATTCGCGCGTCCTGCCGAAAACAGCATCGATGCCGTTTCCGACAGAGATTTTATCATCGAGCTTTCCTCTGCCCTTTCCATTCTGATGATGCATCTTTCCAGAATGTCCGAGGAGTTCATCCTTTGGTCTAGCTGGGAATTCCGCTACATCGAATTCTCCGATGCATACACCACGGGCAGCTCCATTATGCCCCAGAAAAAGAATCCCGATATGTCGGAGCTTATCCGCGGTAAGACCGGCCGTGTTTACGGCAATCTTATGGCGATACTCACCGTTATGAAGGGACTCCCCTTGGCATACAACAAGGATATGCAGGAGGATAAGGAGGCTATCTTCGATAGCTTCGACACGGTTATCGCCTGCCTTTCCCTTACTGCTCCCATGATAGCAACCATGAAGGTGAACACCGAATCCATGAAGAATGCCGCTGCACGAGGCTTCATCAACGCCACCGACCTTGCAGACTATCTCACCCTTCGCGGAATGCCCTTCCGCACCGCGTATAAGATAGTGGGCGAGCTTGTGGCGCTCTCCATCCGTGAGGGCTGCGTGCTTGAGACACTTCCCATGGAGCGCTATCTTGAAAAGAGCGAGCTTTTCGGCGACGACCTTTATTCCTACATCGATATGACAGCGTGCATGATGCGCCGCACCTCATACGGCGGAGCATCTCCCGAATCTGTGGCGGTGCAGGTGGAAAAGCTTCGTGCTCTCATTAAATAACGTTTACCGATGGGGAGGCGCACCGCTTCCCCATCGATTTTCGAAAACAAACCGAAAAGGCATCTTATATGATCGATTTCAGAAAAATAGACGAGGACAATTTCTCCGCCATCATCAATATGAAGCGTCCCGAGGGAGAAAACTTCGTTGCTTCAAACGCATATTCCCTGGCGCAGGCGTGGCTTTACCGGGATGCCGGCGACGTTTACCCCTTCGCAATATATAACAACGGGGAGCCCGTCGGCTTTATGATGCTGGACGAGGACCTTGATGAGCGATATCTCGTTATATGGCGGATAATGTTTCCCGAAGAAAACAGGCTGAAGGGCTATGGCACCGAGGCTATCGGCAAAATAATTGAGCTTGCACGGGAATCAAAAAAATACGATTATTTGATAATCGACTATAAGCCCGGAAATCACGTTGCCGAGCACGTTTATAAAAAGCTGGGATTTTTGCCCACGGGCGAGGTCAACAACGGTGAGATAGTATTAAAGCTTGAATTTTAAGCAGTATAAAAGGAGATACGACCTCGTATCTCCTTTTTTGCCGCTTCTCTTTTCGTTGACTATTCGGCGGAAAAATGATAAAATATAAAGTGCAGTTTTGTTGCAAAGTGAGATATTACTATGAACACTCCCCTTAACATAAAAGAAAGACTCGACGAGCTTCGCCGCACGGTGGCATACCACGCGAAGCGCTACTACGTTGACGACGCCCCCGAAATAAGCGATTTTGAATATGACCGCCTTTTCCGCGAGCTTCAGGAGCTTGAGGCTTCACATCCGGAATATGATTCTCCCACCTCGCCTACAAAGCGAGTTGGCGGTGCGGTGCTCGATAAATTTGAGAAATACGAGCACGTATATCCTCTCCGCAGCCTTCAGGACGTTTTCTCCTTCGACGAGCTTCGCGCCTTCACAGCCCGTGTGCGCGAGGTTTTTCCCGATGCGGAGTTTTCAGTTGAACCGAAAATTGACGGTCTTTCCGTTGCCATCACCTATGAAAATGGCGCGCTCACCGTTGGTGCGACCCGCGGAAACGGTACTGTTGGCGAAAACGTTACCGAAAACATCAAAACCATCCCCCCGGTTCCGCTTGCACTTACGGGAGACGATGCGCTGTCACTCACCGTTCGCGGCGAGGTGTATA
>JAZMZX010000002.1:0-25068 GCA_045586225.1 Eubacteriales bacterium | reverse complement strand
CACGCTTTGTGAAGCTTTGCAACAGGCTTTCGCTTTCGCCCATCCATTTTTACGACGTTATTGAGGATTACATAGCGGAAATGTGAATAAGCTCCCGCATTGGCGGGGGGCTTTTTTTATCTGCCGATATAATTGATCAGTATCGTTCCGTCGTAGTAAAGATGAAGCTCATACACAAGGGTGCGGCAGGCATCGCTTTCCATATCGTTTCTGAAGGTGCCGTTATTCTTGCATATTTTATAGTTCACGTAGTATATATATTTCGTGGCGCCCTCGATCTCGCTTGTGCTTTTCAGCTTTATTTCGATATCGTAAAGCTTCTGAGGCGTAAAGCGCTCCTTATTCTTCTGGTGCTCGAAATATTCCTCGGTGAAATAGCTGTCGTATTCCTCGTATCTGCCGTTTATGACGGTGTCAAAATACCCGGCAAAAAATCCGACGGTGGGGTCGTATATGGAATAATCGTTATCAGTGATAGTGAAGGTGTCGCTTCCCTTCGTATATGCCAGATAGCGGTTTCTGCTCATATATTCCTCATCCTCGAAAATATTCTCGTTATAATCGGCAGGATAAAAGGTGAAGCTCTTTATATCGTCCATATAGTCGCTCTTAAAGCCGTCGTCGGTTGCTTCCTTTATTTTTTCAGCGATAGCCGCGACGCCGGGGATGATAACGTATGTGAGAAGTATTATTCCTATCATCACTGAAAAGGCGATGATTATTCCCTTTTTCTGCTTCTTCTTTGCGCTTTCCTTTTCGGCTTTATTTTCTTTTTCCATTATCTTTTTATTATTATCCATCAGGACCCCCGGTTCTTTTTCGATTTACGGTATAGACTATTATACAACATTCCGCACCGCGAATACAAGGCAAAGATAATAATTTTATCTCAGCACCGAAATAGCACATCCGAATAATAAAATCTGTTATTGACTTTCGATATATCCTGCAATATAATATTATCGAATATCGTCGGCGGACGTCGATATCAACGTATTAATTAATTCACCTTTCGGAGGACATACAGTTTATGTACGAACAGCTTAAACAGATACTCGTAGAGGACCTTAACATTGACGAAAAGCGCATTACCCCCGATTCTGAATTGGTTGGCGACCTTGAGATCAATTCTATTGACCTGGCTGACCTTGTTATGAAGTTCGAGGAAATGTATGAGATCGAGATTCCCGAGGAGCAGCTTGTTAAATTCGTCACTGTCGGTGACGTTGCAAACTATCTTGAAGAGGTCGTTGAGTAACTGAAGCTCAAAAAGAAAATCAAAGGCGTGTGACCGCGGTCACACGCCTTTTTTCGTTATTCTTTTCCGTTTATGACGGATTCTGCGTACCTTACGGTATCCATCGCGTCGCCTGCGTATTTATCTGCTCCTATGGCGGCCGCATACTCGGGAGTGAGCACGGCGCCTCCCACCACCGTTTTGGCAAACGGCGCTTTTTCCTTCAGAAGTCTGACCGTTTTTTCCATGGCGGGGACTGTGGTAGTCATCAGCGCGCTGAGTCCGACAACGGGTGCGCGAAGCTCGAGGGTCTTTGAAAGCACCGCTTCGGGCGGCACGTTGCGTCCAAGGTCCACAACGTCAAAGCCGTAATTCTCAAGGAGCAGCTTGACGATATTCTTTCCGATATCGTGGATATCGCCCTCCACCGTTGCAAGGATGACGGTGCCGGAGGCTGTGCCTCTTCCGCTTTCGGATACGTGGGATTTTATGACCTCAAACGCGCTCTTTGCCGCTTCTGCGCTCATAAGAAGCTGAGGCAGATACACGGTCTTTTTTTCAAATCCTGCTCCCACCTTATCGAGGGCGGGGATTATTTCCTCGTTTACGACGGTGAGGGGCGGCACTGTTTCAAGCAGAACCTTTGCGGCTTCCGCGGCTTTTTCCTTCAGGCCCTTGATGACTGCGTGCTTCAGCTCCGAGGCGCTGTCAGCGGCGGGTGCTGCCTGCGCTGCGGGGACTACCGACGCTTGCGCGAAGGTATCGGCCTTCGCAATATAGTCGGCGCAGTTTTCGTCCGCGCCGGAAAGGGCGCGGTATGCATAATAGGTCTTCATCATATCGACGGAGAACGGATTCATTATGGCGGCTGAAAGTCCGTTTTCCAGAGCCATTGCGAAGAAAACTCCGTTTACCGCGTCGCGGTTTGGCAGTCCGAAGGACACGTTTGACACGCCAAGGACTGTGTGACAACCAAGGCGGTTTTTGATGATATTCAGCGCTTTGAGGGTGGCTTTTGCTGCGTTTCCGTCTGCGCTGACTGTCATAGCAAGGGTATCGAAAACGATATCCTTCTTTTTTATGCCGTATTTTTCGGCTTCGGCGAGTATCCTTTCGGCTATTGCCACTCTGCCCTCTGCCGTTTCGGGTATGCCGTTTTCATCAAGAGTGAGGGCAACGGCAACGCCGCCGTACTTTTTCAGAAGGGGGAACACGGCCGCCATGCTTTCGGGCTTGCCGTTTACGGAATTGATCATTGCCTTGCCGTTATATCGGCGGAGGGCAGACTCCATTGCCTCCGCATCGGATGAGTCGATCTGCAGGGGCAGGTCTGTGACTCTCTGCAGCTCAGAGACGGCTTTTTTCAGCATCTCGGCTTCGTTTATTTCGGGGAGGCCCACGTTTACGTCAAGGACGTGGACGCCGCTCTCCTGCTGCTTTATGCCCTCACCGAGGATATGATCCATATCACCGCTTCGCAGGGCTTCCTTTATATGCTTTTTACCTGTGGGATTTATGCGTTCTCCGATCAGGATGGGAGAGGCACCGAAGGCGACGGCGTGAGTGTAGGACGACACAACGGTTTCGCTTTTTTCGGTGACGGGGACGGGGCGGACGCCGTTTATGAGCTCGCTGAGAGCTTTTATATATTCGGGGGTGGTGCCGCAGCAGCCGCCGGCTGCACGGACGCCTTTTTCAACTAGCTCCGCTACCTCACGCGCAAAATCTGCGGCGGTGACATCAAAAACGGTCCTTCCGTTTTCCGTGCGGGGGATGCCTGCATTGGGCTTAAGGATAACGGGTACGGATGCGCAGCTGAGAAGCTCCCCGATCACGGGACGGAGTCCTTCGGGGCCAAGTGAGCAATTTGCACCTATTGCGTCGGCGCCCATGCCCTCAAGCATGGCGGCCATTGCGGCAGGGGTCGCTCCCGTCATCAGCTTGCCATCCTCTCCGTAGGCATTTGAAACGATAACGGGAAGCGTGCTATGCTCCTTAGCGGCAAGAAGTGCCGCCTTGGTCTCGTAGCTGTCGTTCATTGTTTCGATGAGGATAAGGTCAACGCCGTACTTCACGCCCAGCTTCACCGTTTCGGCAAAAACGCTCACGGCTTCTTCGAAATCAAGATCTCCCAAGGGCTTCAGGAGCCTGCCTGACGGACCGATATCGAGGGCAATGAACTTTTCCTTTTGAGAGGCGGATGCGTTTTTTGCCTTCACAGCATTATCAACCGCGGCGGAAACGATCTCTTCAAGCTCGCCGTGGGTGAATTTAAGTATATTGGCGCCGAAGGTATTTGTGGCAACAACGTTACTGCCCGCATCGAAATAAGCCTTATGTATTGACGTGATTGCATCGGGGTGAGTGATATTCCATTTTTCGGGGTGCTCGCCCGGGAGAAGGCCCATAGCCTGAAGCTGTGTGCCCATGCCGCCGTCCAGAATGACGACGTTATTCAACAAAAATTCTTTGAAATCCATTTTTCCGTCCGTAATTATTGATACCCACCGTGCTTACTTCGAATGGGTCATCTTTTTCCGATTATATCGGAAAGATTATCTTTTATCTTTGCAGCCACGTCGGGCTTATTCATCGAATAAACGTGAACGTTTGTGATGCCGTTGGCATAGAGGTCGATGATCTGATCCGTTGCATATGCGATACCCGCCTGCTTCATTGCGGCAGGGTCGGAGCCGAATTTATCAACGAGGCTCTTGAATCTCTGGGGCATAAAGGAGCCTGAGAGCTTTACGGCTCTTGCCACCTGATTTGCATTCGTGATGGGCATTATACCGGGGATGACCGGCACGGTTATGCCCGCTTCGCGGATCTTATAAAGGAAATTATAGAGAAGATTATTATCGAAAAACATCTGTGTGGTGAGAAAATCGCAGCCTGCGTCTGTTTTCTCCTTCAGGTGCTTTATATCGTCTTTTTGGTTCTCGCTTTCGGGATGTATCTCCGGATAGCAGGCGCCGCCGATGCAGAAATCGCCTGCGGCCTTAAGCTCGTGGACAAGGTCGATGGCGTGGCGGTAATCCCAGCCGCTTCTGTCTGCTCCTATAAGCTCCTCGGGGATATCGCCTCTCAGCGCCATCACGTTTTCGATGCCTGCGGCCTTGATCTCTTTTATCTTCCCTGCCACGGTCTTATGGGTGGAGGAAACGCAGGTAAGGTGCGCAAGAGTGGGGACTCCGTAAAGCTCCTTGATGTTTTTTGCGATATCGAGGGTATATTTACTTGTTCCGCCGCCGGCGCCGTATGTGACGCTCATGAACGAGGGCTGCAGCTTCGCTATCTCCTCTGTGGCGGTCTTCACGCTTTCGAAGCCCGTTTCCGTTTTGGGAGGAAAGACCTCAAAGGAAAGCGAAAGCTTACTGTCGTTCAGTATATCGATTATCTTCATAAGACAGTCCTTACTATTCGTTGGAATTTAATACTTTATATTATACTCCCAGAATAGCATCTAAATCAAGGGATTTTGCCGTATTCCCCGAGAATCGTGTGAAGAAATAAAAGAGCACCTCCCGAGGGGGTGCTCTTTTGACATCAGTTATCTTAAAGGGTTCCTTTAAGCTTCTCAGTTATCCTTGCGGGAGCGCTTGGTGAGAGCGCAGCCGAGGGTGGCAGTGACAGCGACGATGATGCCTGCTGCCGCAACGGAGGCGCCGCATCCGCCTTCATCGGTATTTTCCGTAGTGGGAGCTTCCGTGGTAACGGTGGGGGCTTCGGTTTCGGGTGCATCTGTGGTGACGGGGGCTTCGGTTTCGGGGGCTTCGGTTTCGGGTGCATCGGTTTCGGGGGCTTCGGTTTCTATTTCATAGTCCTCGGAGGTGAAAAACTCGTTTACGCCGACTTCACCGCCCACGAAATACTTCGCCATAAGGTTACCATCGAAATAGATGGCAAAATCGGAGATGCCTGCATTGAGGCGGTCGAGGGTTGCGTTGGTCCACCAGGAGTTGTAGCCGAAATCAAGATACGCGCTCTGGCAGATGAAGGAGGAAACGCCCCAGAAATCGGTGATGGTGCCGGAGCCGTAGAAGGCATCAGCATCGCTGAAGCGGTCGTTCAGGGTATCATTGCCGTATGCATATTCGCCGTCAAGGTATACGCCGAAGGTCTCGTAATCGAAAACCATCTTTACCTGAACGGAGGAGCCGATATAGGGCTCAAAGATATTATCGTATACACCGTTATGGAGACCTGCATCCATCCAGCTGCCTGCCCAGTCGTTATAGAAAATACCGCCGCCCATGGTGAAGCAGAATCTTGCGTTGCCGTCTCCGTTATGGAAGCAGAAGATGGTTGCATAGGGGTTGATGACGTCGGTGACCTCAAGGGTGAACTCTATTGCAAGCTCATCGGGGAATGCCAGGTCGGTGAGGTAATTCTCATACAAATAGCCTTCTGTGGACTCTCCGTTCTGCACCTTGGTGAGGACCTCGGAAAGGTCTGCTGCGGAAGCAGATACCGCGAGGGTAAGCACGAGCATCGCTGTGATGACAACGGATAACAGTTTTTTCATGGTGTGTCTCCTAAAAAATCGAGATTTTATGCTAACATTATAAAACATTTCTTTCGGCTGTGTCAACAACAGTCGAAGTTAAAATCATATTTCTGCCACGTCTCCGTCGCGGAGGAGAGGTACTATCCTCCCGCGATAATCTTTTGTAGCATCGGAAGAAACGAAATCGGCAACGTAATCGGGTGTATTCCAGAAGTGCATCGGGAACGCTTTTTTGATATTCAGGCTTTTCATTGCGAAATCGAAGCCGAGAGTGCCGTTTTTCTCCTGACGCGGGTCTACGGGGAGAAACGCCGCGTCTATCACCTCATCCTTCAGAAGATTCATTTCCATACGGAAGGATATCTCCACGGCGCGCTTTGAGATAGCGGGGGCACCGTCCCACAGCCAGAGATGCAGGTCTCCCGCGTGGTAAAGGGTGACGCCGTCGATCTTCACAAGGTATGCAACGCCGCAATCGGTGGATCTGAGAGTTTTTATATGAGCGCCGTTCACATCGTATTCACGGTGATAATCAACATAGGTGGCTTTTATTCCGCGGGGAGCCGTTGTGATCCCTTTATCGAGGATATACTCAGCATCGGGACGGGTTTTTGCCGTGTCGAAGATGGCTTTGCCGAAGTGGTCGTCGTGATAATGGCTGACGAAGAAAAACAGCTTTTTATCCTTCGGGGGCTTTGGAAGGCTGCCTTGATAATAATCGAACACCAGAAGGGCGGAATCCGTTTCAACGGCAAATCCGCTATGGTTTATGTAGGTCACTTTCATAGCTTTCATCCTTTGAAATGGGAGCGGAGAAGCTCGATCTCCGCTTTATATCCTTCAACCTCATTGGGGGTTTCAAGGCAGAAGGGGAGATGAGAAAGCTTCGGGTGGTTAATAATGCGGACGAGAGCCTCGAGGCCGATATTTCCGCCGCCGATGACCTCGTGGCGGTCCTTATGGGAGCCGAGGGGATTTTTACTGTCGTTCAAATGGATGGCGTGAAGTCTTTCAAGGCCGATAACGCGATGGAATTCTTCGACGACGCCGTCGAGATTGCCTACGATATCGTATCCGCCGTCGCTTACGTGGCAGGTATCGAGGCAGACGCCCAGCATACCCTTGATATCGGGATTTTCTTCTTCTGCCCTATCGATTATGGCACGGACCTCCTCGAAGGTCTTGCCTATTTCGCTTCCCTTTCCCGCCATGGTTTCAACGAGGACCTTCGTTTTCATTTCGGGCCACATAGTTTTTGCAAGGCAAGCGGCGGTATATTCGATGCCTACGTCTGCACCCTGCCCCGTGTGAGAGCCGGGATGGAAATTATAAAGGATACCGGGAATGCGTTCAAGGTACAAAAAGTCCTCGTGCATGGTGCGGACGGTGAACTCTCTGACCTCGGGCTTTGCCGAGCAGGGGTTCATGGTATACGGTGCGTGGGCGATGAGGGAGCTGTGCTCGATGCCGTATTCGTCGAGAAGGCGGAGGGCTCTTGCTTCGTCCTCCTCGTTGATGGCTCTCATATCGCCGCCGCGGGGATTTCTGATAAAGCACTGGATCACATTTCCGTTTATACTATGGGAGGTTTCTATCATTTTGGAGTATCCGCCGGACACGGACAGATTTGCTCCAAGCTTTAATTCTTTTTTCATTTTTACTCCGTTTAACTCATTTTTGTGCGATTTTCATAAAAGCTGCGTTTTCCACATGCGGACTCTTCGCCTATGACAAGACTATTATAAAATAAGTGATTTTCCTTGTCAACCAAAGGTTTTCCGCTGTGAATATGAGCTTTTTGGGGGTGTGTTCGCGAAATCAAGAACATTTGTTCGCTTTGGCTATTGAATTTTTTGGTGATTTATGGTATAATATATGCACGATGTGGAAACGCGCACTCCCGGCGCGTTTTTACTTCGCTTCAAAATACGAACATTTGTTCTGATAGGTGGTGAAATCTGATGTGTGATATTTGCGATTACGATTTCGGGCACATTGACGGGTGCCCGCTTGACATTGACGAGGAAGACTCTTGCTTCCTTCGCTGCTCCCTTTGCGGAGAAGGCATTGCCCACGGTCAAAGCTACATTTACAATCCCGACGGAGAGGGCGACGGAATCGTTTGCGACGAATGCATCGAAGGCTTTTCCGTTTCCGATATTCTCGATATCTGCGGTCTTTCATCCGTTACCGAGGCTATCTCCGAATTTTCCGGCAAGGTCATGAGAGCCGGGGAGCGCTATTAACCAACGCACCGTCAAAAGCATCCGTCGCGAGCTTCGTCTTCTCGAAAGAGAGATGTGCGAGCTTGAGATTTTGAGCAAGGCGGCAGCGCCCTCTTCGCCCGAGGATGCGCGCATTCTTCGCTTGCGCACGGATATAAAGAAGCGTGTTGACGAGCTTTCCCGTCGGTATGAGGAACTTCACGGGCTTATTTCCGCCGTTGACGATCCTTTTGACCGTTCGGCTCTTACGCTCCGTTATCTTTACGGCATGACCTGGCAGCAGGTTGCCTTTGCTCTTGGTGAATACGATGAACAATACGCACGTCGGCGCTGTGAAAAGTACACCGCCCTGACGAGGCTCGCTTAAGCTTTATCCTTATTTGAGGCTGTGTGAGGATCATGCTTTGTGCGGCTATGTGTTTCGTTTTTTGGCATTCACCCTTTGATGGGAGAAACGGAGGACTCAATTACGTTTTGAACGAAAAACCACGACGTTTTTTGGAATTATACTGCTCGGGCATGGCGCCCGAGACAGCGGCTAAGGAAGCGGGCTACAAGCGGCCCGGTGCCGCTTTGGCTTTGATAAATAAAGCAAAGGACGATGCGTCCTTGCCCCCTGATGAAAAACACGGCGACGGACCACGGTCCGTTGCGGATACTGAGGAGATACTTGAAATGCTCACGTCCGTGATGCGCGGCGCCGTTCACGACCCGGTGGTGGTGATCGAGCAGCGCACCGGCAAGGAAGGAAAGACCGAAAGGCGCGCTCGTGTCATTAAAAAATCCGCTTCCGTGAAGGAGCGGATGAATGCGGCGGAGATGCTTGCGCGGCGATACGGGATCTTCAACGGAGGCGGTGGGTCTGACGGGTACGAAGGAGTTATTTTCGTGGGCGAGGACAGACTTACGGACGGCGGCTCCGACGATGATGAGGAAAATGAAGAATATTGATCTAAGCGAGGCCGTCGGTGGGGGCTACAAGGATTTCTGGGATTTCAAGGGCAGGTACCGCGTGATAAAGGGCTCCCGTGCTTCGAAAAAATCGAAGACGACGGCGCTTTGGTACATACGTCATCTAATAAAATTTCCGCTTGCCAATCTTTTGGTCGTGCGGCGAACATACGCTTCCCTTGAGCGCTCCTGCTACACGGAGCTCAGGTGGGCAGCGGAGAGGCTTGGTGTGACGAATGAATTTGAATTCAAGACCTCGCCCCTTGAGATAACGCGAAAAAATACGGGGCAGAAGATATTTTTCAAGGGTCTTGACGACCCTATGAAGCTCACGTCTATTTCGGTTTCGCGGGGTGTTTTATGCTGGATATGGTGCGAGGAGGCCTTTGAAATTGCGGACGAGGCTGACTTTGACATGATAGACGAGCTTATAAGAGGAAAGGTGCCGCCCGGCTACTTCAAGCAGCTGACGGTGACCTTCAACCCCTGGAATGAAAATCACTGGCTTAAGCGGCGCTTTTTCGACGGCCCCGATTCGCCCGACGTTTTACGGATGACGACCACTTACAAGACGAATGAATTTCTTGACGAGGCTGACATTATGCTTTTTGAGACCATGAAGAGGGAGCGTCCCGAGCGTTACCGCACGGCGGGGCTTGGACGGTGGGGTGCTGTCAGCGGACTCGTTTACCCTTCTTACGAGATACGCGATCTTGACCGTGACCTTCTTGTGAGACAGGGATACCTGCCTGTGTTGGGCCTTGATTTCGGCTACACAAACGACCCCACTGCCCTTTTTTGCGGTCTTTTGTCTACGGAGAGACGGGAGCTTTACGTGTATGACGAGATATACGAGCGGGGACTGACCAACGATCGTCTTGCTGCGCTGATCAAGGAGCGCGGCTACGGGAGATGCCGTATCGTTGCCGATTCCGCTGAGCCGAAATCCGTTGACGAGCTTCGGTCCATGGGGATAAGGCGCATCGTGCCTTCGTCAAAGGGGCGCGGAAGCATACTTGCGGGCATTGATGCGGTGGCGCGCAACCGCATTGTGATATCGCCCGTTTGCAGGAATTTTATCGGAGAGATACGGGGATACGTGTGGGACACGGACAGCGGCGGAAACGCCGTTAACCGTCCGCGAGGCAAAAACGATCATCTTATGGATGCTATGCGGTATGCTGTTTCCGACGCTGCCGGCGGATCGAATTTCAGCTTTTGAGCATTTTCGGCTTTGTATCTCTAATTCTGAGCGTTTGAAATACGCAATCTTACCGCGACAGGAGGAACTGCGGTTTTAATGAAACATATTACAAATCAATATTTAAGCATGCTTTCGGCGGAAACGGCAGCATTTCTTGCCTCGCCCGCAAGGAAGGAGGCTCGGGATGCGAAGCGCTATTATCGGGGTGAGCACGATATTCTGCGCCGTCACCGCACGGCTATCGGCGCTGACGGGGAGCTGATCAGGCTTGACAAGCTTCCCTGCACCCGTATCGTGAACAATCAGTACGGAAGGATAATCGACCAGAAGGTGAATTATTCCCTGGGCAAGCCCTTCACGCGCAACGTTTCCGACAAGGCTTTTTCCGAAAAGATCAAGAAATATTTCGGCAAGGAGGGGCAGCGGCTCTGGCGTCTTGCGGCTACCGAGGCTATGGGCTGCGGCATCGCCTGGCTGCATCCTTACATCGATGAGGAGGGTGAGCTGAGGCTCACATTATTCGATTCCGCAAACTGTCTTCCCTTCTGGCAGGATGCGGCACACACAAGGCTCGACATGCTTTTGCGTGTTTCCCCTGAGGAATATTACGACGGCAGAAAGCGATGCGTACGCACTCGCGTTTACGTTTACACGGGCCGCGGCACCGAGGAATACGAATACCTGAAGGGGAATCTCCGATTCGTTTGCTATACGCCCTATCACTTCACGGACAAGGACGGAAAGGGCTACGTGTGGGACAGGGTGCCCATCATTCCGGTGAAGTATAATGCGGGCGCGATCCCCATGATCAGGCGAGCGAAGAGCATTCAGGATGCGCTGAACGAGCTTCAGTCTGATTTTTGCGACAACATGACGGAAAACAGCAGAAACACCGTTCTGGTGCTGAAGAATTTCGACGGCGAGGACCTTGGGGAATTCAGGCGCAATCTTGCGGCTTACGGCGCTGTGAAGGTGCGCTCCGATGCAGGCGGCGACGGTGGCGTTGACACGCTTTCCGTTAAGGTGGATTCCTCAAACTACGAGACGCTGAAAAATCAGCTTTCGGAGGCGCTTGTGGAATGCTGCCGTGGCTTTGACTCAAACGATTCACGCCTGGGAAGCAACCCGAACAGAATGAACGTTCTGGCCATATATTCAGACATTGACCTTGATGCCAACGGCTTTGAGGCGGAGCTCGGATGCGCCATGGATGAATGGATCGGATACGTGCGCTCTTATCTCTTCCACACGGGAAAGGGCGACTACCGACACTCGGAGGCTGAGATCCGCTTCAACCGCGATCTTCTTGTGAACGAGGCGGCGGCTGTTGAATCGCTCAATTCGTCCGCCGATATTTTATCGAAGCGAACCGTTATAGCATCGCACCCTCTCGTGGACGACGTTGAGGAGGAGCTTGAAAGGCTAGGGCTTTCCTGACCGATGCCTTTATGAATCTGATCTTATAAAAGGAGACCTACTTTATGAAGCTTGATTTTCTGACCGGGCTCGGTATCGAGCCTGCTGATGCGGAGGCTATACTTGCCGCCGTTACCGAAGAGCTTGATGCTGCGGCAAAGGATTACGACAGGCGCCGGCTTCAGGATAAATACGACTTTGCCGTTTGCAGTATGCTGGAGCGTGCCGGTGCGAGAAACATCCGCGCTGCCTCCGCTGTGCTCAGCCACGACTGGGACGGATATGACTTTGACGGGATGCCCTCCGGTCTTTCGGAGGCTGTGCTCTCATTGAAGGAAAGCATGCCCTTCCTTTTCGGCAAAGGAGACGAAGAGAACGAGGCGACCGTATACACCTTTGTGGGCATCTCTCCTGCGGAGGATTCCGAGGGTGAGACCGCTCCCGGCGAGCTTTCCTACAGCGAATACATGAGGCTTTACAAATAATCGCGGAGCTGAGCCACGCGAATACAAAAAATAAATTTAAAATTTATCGCCGCTGTATGCGGCAGGATGGAGAAAAATATGCAGGGACAGTTTGATTCCAAAATTTTTGATTCGACAGTATTCGGCGACTACGTTGGCCGTGTACCCACTATAAAGACAAGAGAGCTTCTCGCGCGCCGCGTTTTCGTTGGCAACAGCGAGATCCGCTCTCTCTTCCGCGGCGCGGGCAACGCCGCTTTCGCAAGAGTGCCCCTTTACGGCGCTATCTCCGGTGAGGCGCAGAACTATGACGGTGTTGGCGACATCACCCCGCAGAAGACGCCGTGCTTTGAATTCGGTGCCGTTGTGATCGGCCGTGCAAATGCATGGAGCGAGCGTGACTTTGCCTGCGATGCTGCAGGCACGGACTACATGGACACCGTTGCAGAGCAGGTTGCAGAATATTGGGAGGAGGCTGACGAGGCTACTCTTCTTTCCATTCTCAGCGGTCTTTTTCATGTGAGTGACGAGGATTCAAAGGCTGAATTCGTTGACACTCACACCTACGACATTACCGGTGAGGACATTCCTCAGATCAGCGCAACGTCTCTCAATGCGGCGATCCAGCGCGCATGCGGCTCTGCGAAGGGCAAGTTCCGCGCCGTGATCATGCACTCTGCGGTGGCTACCAATCTTGAGAATCTTCAGCTTATGAATTATCTCACCTACACCGACAAGGACGGCATCACCCGCGATCTTACCATCGGTACCTGGAACGGCAAGTCTGTTATCATTACCGACAATCTCCCCGTTTCCAGAAACGAGGATGACAATCCCGTTTACACCACCTACGCTCTCGGTGAGGGTGCGTTCTTCTACGAAAACATTGGCGCAAAGGTGCCCTACGAGATGCATCGCTCCCCCTCTGAGGAAGGCGGCTGTGACATTCTCTACTCCCGTCAGCGCAAGGTGATGCATCCCTTCGGCTTCTCCTACGTGAAGGCTTCTCAGAAGACCCTTTCCCCCACCGACAATGAGCTTAGCTACGGCGCAAACTGGGAGCTGGCCACAAGCGATGACGGCGAGGTTATCGACCACAAGCTCATTCCCCTTGCCCGCATCATCTCTCTCGGCTGATGAACGCTCGCGGAAAGATAAAAGCGGGGATAGAAAAAAGGCTTATCTCCCTTCACATCTCTCCCCGCGAATGCGATATCGGCATTCTTGACACCATTATTGATTCCGTTACGGATGAGATACTTCTTATATGTGCACTTGACACCTTGCCCGACGAGCTTTATGAGTCTTTAGCCGACATTTCGGCAGCGGACTATGCGGAGGCGGCGCTTTTCGGTGAGGGCACCGTGAAGGGAGCCGTTATTTCAAAAAGCGACGGCGATCTTTCCCTTAAATATGCGGCAGGCACCACGGAATTTGAACGCAGGCTCTCCGCCTGCGACAGGATGCGGCGCCGCGGCCTTGAAAGAGCGAAGAAATTCAGGAGGATACGCTGGTGACAGAAAAAACTGACTACGGATTTTTCAGTGCTCTTAAGGCGTCACTTTCGGCTGTTTCCCCCGTTATTGCATCGGCAGGTACCATACCTGCCGATGCGGCGGAGGGCTCCCTTTTTCTTTCAACGGAAAAGATAACGTACGCAGACAACGGAGAGTGCACGGCCTTTTATAAGATCCGCTATTTTTCACCTCGGATGATTCCGGGAGATGACGGAGCTGTTCTCAGTGCACTGAGCAGGGTGGCAGCAGGCGGAAAAGAGATCCGCCTGCAGAAATATGAGAGCCGCCACTGCGGGCGTTATTTTGACGTGTCGGCAGTTTACAGTGTTCCTTCGCTCTTTTTTGAATACGGAAGCGAGGGCGATGCCTCACGTGTGATGCGCTCCGCCATCACGAATATTACGTTTGGTTGAGGTGGAGGTGGATATGTACATAAACGGAACAAACACGATCGTATCGGCTGCCTCTCTCGGCGGCAACGGACGCTGCGGCTCCGTTCTGGCTGTTATTGACACGGGATGGGGGCCTTCGGGAACTGTTATTGAGTTTGCCGCACCTGACGAGCTTCAAAGCAAGCATTTATACAGCGACACGGCGAGGCTCGCCATTTCCGACATTTTCAAACGAGCCGGGCTCGTTTTCTGCTGCCGTCCCGACGGGGGCAGCTATGCATCCTCGGTTTTAGGCTGCGCAAGATACAAGGGCGCGGCGGGAAACAGGATAACAGTTGGAATAAAGGAATCGGGCGGCGTTTTTTCGGTGACCACTTACGTTGACGGCGCCGCCGTTGACGCGCAGGAGGTATCGGACGGAGGTCGCCCCGACGACAATGACTACGTTATATTTTCCGACGTGCCGTTATTTCCCACGTCGGGTATTCCCTTCACCGGCGGTGAGGATGCACTTGTGACCGATGAGGCTTACAAAGCCTGCCTTGACGCCTTGTCTTTGGTGACCGCAGACGTTATCGTATCCGACGGACTGACAGCGCGGAGAGCTGCGGCTTTTTCGGAGTTTATCAAGCAGCGCCGACTCAGCGGCGGCACCCTGAGGGGAGTTATTTCCTCTGAGGGCTTCGTGCCCGAGGACGCTGACATCATGACGGTGGCAGGTGACGGAGGTGCGGTTTATTTCATCGGAGGGCTTTTGGCAAGCCTTCCCTTTTACAAAAGCGCAGTTGGTGAGAGGTACGAGGGGTCATTTGACTCCTGCGTCTTCGACAGCGAACGCGACGCGCTTGCGGCAGGTGCGGGCAGGCTCGCTCTTGCCCGAAAAAACGGCGGTGTTTACATTGTCGGAGGCTATAACGGAGGTGTCGGAGCTGAGGAAGAGCTTACGGCACGGCTCAGAGATGAGATACAGAAAAGGATCAATGCTGTCTTCACCGACGGCTATGCGGGAAAGGTCCGCGCCGACGGTGCGGGAGCGGCTCACCTGCAAAGGGAGATATCCGATTCTCTCTCGGAGCTTTATGAAAGCTACGGGATATCCTCTGTTATGCCTTCTGTTTCGGTCGCACCGCACAGCGGCGGAGACATGCACATTGAAGTTCGTGCACCGCGGGCTGCACGCATTTGTGACGTGACGGTATCTGCCGCACTTCTGTGACGGAGGGGCTATGAAGATCATAAAATATCTATTCTTATTTACGATACGGAGCGCGCGGCGCGGAAACGGAGGACGGAATGAAGCTTTATCTTTATATTGACGGCACGCTTATGCCGATGCCGCCGTCTTCCGTTTCAGTTACGGCTGAGGGCGGCTCTGACTATATACGTGTATCTGACGGCAGATATCACGTTTTTTCCGCACAGTCCGCTCCCGAGAAGATCTCCCTTGAGCTTACTGTGCCCGACAGCCCCCATATGCTCGTATATCGGGACAGCGAGCTTACGACTCCCGATCTTGTCCGCCGCCACGTGATGGCACGTACGTCCTCCCCCTTTGAGCTGGTGCTTCTGGGTACCGACGGGGACGGCAGCCTTATATACGACGTAAACGTGACGGCTGTTTCCGAAAGGGTGGCGGCAGTCCACCGTGAGGGCGGGATCACCGTTACTCTTGAGGCGCGCCGCTGTGATGCGGCGGAGGTGAGTGCTTGAGGGAAAGGAGCTTATACGTAAACGGGCTTCCCCGAAGCACTGTCGGGGCTGTCACCGTTAAAACGGAACGCGGGACGGTGCCCGGGAAGCTCACGTTCAGGTGTCTTGACCGTGTATCGCCCGGAGATAACGTTACCTTCAGGTGCGACGGAAAAGACGTTTTCCGGGGGAAGGTCTTCGAGGTGATCCGCTCCGGCGGGTGCTGTGAATGCACGGCATACGACCTTTTGCGGTATTTTAAAAACAAAGCGACGATAACTTACAGCGATAAGACGGCAGGAGAGCTGCTCCTGATGCTCTCCTGCGGATTCAACATCCCCACAGGGGAGATCGCAGACACAAAAATGAAGATAAGCGGACAGATCGACGACGGACGCGAGCTTTTTACCATCATCGGGAATGCGCTTTCTCTCACCTCACTTGCCGGCTACGGCAGCTACGTTTTATACGATGACTGCGGCGCGATATGTCTTAAAGACAGAGATTCTCTCTGCTGCGGCATTGCCATACGCAGCGAGCTTTGCAGCAGTTTCACTGTGACCGAAACCATTGACGAAGGCGTTTACAACGACGTCTCCCTTACGGAGATGACGGAGGACGGACGAGTTTTTCACCGATTCAAGAATGACGAGTCTATTGAAAAATACGGTCACCTTTCTTATCTCGGAGCTCTGTCAGCTGTGGAAAATGCGGCGGTGACGGGCGCGGGCATCCTTGCGTCATCCTCGTCGCCTTCGGTGACTGTCACGTGCGAGACATTTGATCTTTTGCTGCCGATACGCGGCGGCGGTGCCGTTGACGTTTATTTGGACGGCGAAAAGAAGCGCATGATATGCCAAAAGGCAGAACTGATATACGGGGTGGACACGCCGTCGATGAAGCTCACGCTCACATCCGTTTAAGGAGGCTGATCTATGGACAAAAGAAGAATGACTGCAGACTACACGGAGGAAATACCTGCCGATATCATCTGCGGCACCGTCAGCGGCACGGAGCCCTTATCCGTGCGCATCGACCCGACTCTGACTCTTACGGGATCGCGGCTTATCGTTCCGATCCACGTTACGGGCGGTGAGGAATCGGTGACGGTGGACGGAGCGGACGGCTCCGTTTATTTTAGCAGCAAGCTTACAGCGGGAGCAAGAGTGGCAATGTTCCGCGCTGTTGGCGGCGAAAAATACCTTATCGTGGGCGTTATCGGCGAGAGTACGAAAGGAACGTGACACAAATGAAAACTTACAGACTGATAAATGATGACGGCGGCTTTTATATTTCCGGCACCGTTGACGGCATCGACGCGGCTCTGCTTGACATATTCTTAATGCTCGAAACCGAGCGCGGTGAGTATCCGATCTACGGCAGATCCTACGGCATATCGAGAAAAGCCCTTCGATCGGGCCGCATGCCCTATGCTGTGTCGATGCTCACCCGTCAGATCACAGAGGCGGTGGCTGAGCGCCGGGGAGACGTTATCCGCGTGTCGTCCGTTTCGGCAGAGGCCGACGGGGGGCACCTGCGGCTGACGGTACGCTTCGCCGCAAAAGAAACCAATGAGACACTTACGGAGGTCTTTAATGTTTGAAAACAAAAGCTTTGAAAATATATTAAGCGAGATGCTTGCTGCAGCGCCCGAGGGGATCGACACCTCCTGCGGATCGATCTTCTACGATGCGGCGGCTCCGGTGGCAGCGGAGCTTGCCAAGCTCTATTCGCTGGCAGCCAGGATAGCCGACGACGTTTTCCCCGATTCGGCATCGGAGGCAGCGCTTATGCGCCACGCCTCCATACTTGGCATTGAAAGAGAGCCTGCCACCTGCACACGCATAAACGCTCAGTTCAACGTTCCCCTTCCCGAGGGAGCGAAATTTTCACTTAACGAATACACATACACCTGCGGTGACGTTATTTATTCGGGCACGGGGTATTACGTTTACGAGCTGACCTGCGACACGGCCGGCTCAAGACCTGCCAGCAGAGCTGCGGGTGAGCTTATCCCTCTTTCCTACATTGACGGACTCACCGTGGCAAATGCTCTCTCCGTCGTTTACAGAGGCACCGACGAGGAAGAAACGGACGCGCTTCGCGGACGCATTGCAACCGCGCTTACGAACGTTTCCTACGGCGGAAACAAGGCCGATTACATTAACACGGTGAAGGCTGTGGAGGGGGTTGGCGGTGTGAAGGTACACCCTGCCTTCAATGGCGGCGGCACTGTGAAGGTGGTGCTGCAGGCGGTGGGCGGAGGCAAACCCTCGGCTTATCTGATCTCTAAGGTCAAATCCCTGCTGGACCCCGACATGTACACAGGTGAGGGTGCCGGTGTGGCGCCCGTGGGACACAAGGTAACGGTGACGGGAGCTGAGGAGTATCCCGTTTCCGTTGAAACGAAGCTGACCTTTGCCGACGGATGGAATTCAGAAACGGCTGCCCCGTACGTTGCGGACGCTGTGAAGGCTTACGTGGATTTCGTTTCATCCAGATGGGAAGCCACGGAAAGTCCCGTGCTTCGTATCTCTCAGCTCGAAAGCTATATCCTTGCTTCGGGATGCGTTGACGACGTGACCAACACGAAATTTTATTCCGAGACAGAGGGCGCCTACGTTGCCGCAAATCTTCCTCTTGACGAGGATCACGTTCCCGTTTTCAAGGAGGTGACGGTGGTTTGACACAGAAAGGCTACCTGACCTACCTGCCTCCGATATTTTCGGAGATACGTGAATTCCGTGCCCTCGGCCGGGTCATCGACTCATTTATCGGGGAAGCATACGAGGACATTAACGGAATGATAACGGGCTTTTTCGTGAACACCGCTGAGGGAGAGTGGCTTCACCGCCACGAAAAGCAATACGGCGTGATGCCGAAAAGCTCCGAGACCGAGGACGAGCGCAGGTTCCGTCTTATGACGATGACGGCAGGCGAGCTTCCCTTCACCATGCGAAATCTCAAGCGCAAGCTTGCAGTTTTGTGCGGAGAAGGAAACTACACTGCCACGGCTGACGCGTCAAAATGCACGCTTAAGGTTACTGTGTCTTTGCAGTCGGAGGAAAAGGCTGCGCTTTTATACGATATGCTCAGGCGCATCACTCCCGCAAATCTGACGCTTACCATCGAAAATAAATAAACCTTGGCAAAAGCCTCTGCGGAGATATTCCGCAGAGGCTTTTATGCTGCACAACCACACAACTATAAGTTGTAATAACATACTTAAAATAAACTTTGCGGTCCTTGATAGTGGACAGAAGCTTTGCTATAATAGGGTCAAGATAAGCGCTTATCAAACTTAACGAAACGAAGGTGATACTATGGACATCAACTTAAAAGACAAATTACGTTCGCTTAGAGTCGGAAAAGGCATTACGCAAGAAGCTCTTGCCAACCATCTTGGAATCACCCCTCAATCCGTTGGTAAGTGGGAGCGCGGCGAAGGCTTTCCCGATATTACGTTACTGCCCAAAATAGCATTTTTCTTTGACGTGACCATTGATGAACTGCTTTCCGTTGATAAAACGAGAGTCGAAGAGACGATCTCCGAATATCAGCGGCAAAGCAAGATCTTCCGTCAAAACGGTGAAAATCAGCAAAATCTTGAAATTTGGGAAAAGGCATATTCCGAATTCCCAAATGATTGCCGTGTTATCGAGGGACTTATGAATGCCATCAACAGAGATGCGGTGTACCCTTGCCCCAAGGCTGAAGCGGAGCGCATCATCGCTCTCGGAGAGGAGCTTTTGCAAAAATCAAACAACACGGAGCAAAGAGAAAGTGCCATACAGACGTTATGTTATACCTATGAGAACATTGACATGGAAAAGGCGCTGTATTATGCCGATATGGGCGGCTCCTTTCACACGACGAAGGATGATCTC
The DNA here is from genome assembly GCA_045586225.1 of Eubacteriales bacterium. Taxonomy (GTDB): domain Bacteria; phylum Bacillota; class Clostridia; order Oscillospirales; family CAG-272; genus DTU064. Next base: position 5,576 of record JAZMZX010000002.1, on the reverse strand, counting down.
AGATGTTCGATCCTTGATGGAGAAGAGGGTGTTGAAGCTTGTCAAAGCTATATAATGTCTCTTATCCGCACGGCGGCGATGACGGCAACGAGTATGATCTACAAAGTACCGTTTTCGCGGGAAGAAGAAATTGAAGCACACACATTCGCAATCGACATACTCAAGCGTTTGTTTTCAGATGATAACGTAGGCTTTGGCGCTTATGATCTATCGCGCTACTACTGTGGGATCGCGCTCAGGTACGCAGAAATGAACGACAAGGAAAACACATTGAAGGCGCTCGAAGAATGTACACGGTACGCTATCACTGCCAGTGGGCTGACCGCCATGGATTACACGGCTCCGATGGTGAACCGCATGAAGCATAAGCCTGACGCTGTCAGAAAGAATTATAAAGGCAATGCCTGCGGTCTCAGACTGCAGACTCTCGCTGACGGCAGATTTGACTTCATACGAGACAGCGAGAGCTTCAAAAAGATCGCAGCGGATCTTGAAAAACACGCATAAAAAAAACCGCAACGCTTTACGCGTTGCGGTTTTTTTATTTCGTTTAATCGAGGATGCCGTGGATTCTGGAGCGATCCATGATGGGTGTTTTTTCGAATCTGGATCTGATCTTCACGAAGGTCTCTTCCTCGCTGCTCTTGGTGAAGCTTTCCATGACCTCGAGAACGTGATAGGTCATATCAACGTTTGCGCGGAAGCCTCTGCCCGTGGTGAGTGCCTTTGCCATATCCGCAAGGCCCAGGGCGCGGCTGTTTTCCTTATAGTCGAAGGTGAGGGGAAGCTCACGTACGGTGCCGTCCTCGGGACGGAACAGCTTGATGGGACCGCCGAAGGTATTGGGGTCGGGTACGAAAAGGGTGCCCTCGGAGCCGTATATCTCAAGGCGTGCCTGGTAGGGATAGTGAACGTCGAAGGTGGTGAAGAGCGTGCCGACCACGCCGTTCTCAAACTGCATGGTGCCTGTGATATAGGTAGGCACGTCAACGTCCACCACCTCACCGAAGTGAGGCTTACTGGTGATGGTTCTGGTGGGGAAGCTCTTCTTCGTCACAGCAGCAACGCTTTCAACGTTACCGAGCAGGTTAACGAGAGCAGTCAGATAGTAGGGTCCCATATCGAACATGGGGCCGCCGCCGTATTTATAGTAGAACTCGGGGTCCGGATGCCAGGACTCGTGTCCGCGGCAGATCATAAAGCCTGCGGCTCCCACGGGAGTGCCGATATAGCCGTCCTCGATAAGCTTACGGCAGGTCTGTATACCTGCGCCCATAAAGGTGTCGGGTGCGCCGCCAAGCATAAGTCCGAGCTTTTTGGAAAGCTCGATGAGCTCCGTGCCCTCCGCAAGAGATGCAGCCAGAGGCTTTTCGGAATAAACGTGCTTGCCTGCAAGAAGTGCAGCCTTTGTCACGTCGTAGTGCTCATAGGGGCGGGTGAGGTTCAGGACGATATCAACCTCGGGGTCGGCGAAAAGCTCATACATATCCTCGTAGAGCTTGGGAATGGGATAATTCTCCACAGCCTTCTCCGCGCGCTCGCGGATAAGGTCGCAGACACCGATTATCTCGATCTCCTTGAATCTTTCGGTGATATTCTTCAGATAGATGCCGCTGATGGCACCGATGCCGACTATACCTATCTTAACTGTTTTCATTTCTTTTCCTCCGTTTTGTTTCGCAGGGATCAATACATCTTTGCGCTGTTCTGGAAGCGGTCGGTGGTGAGGTTATTGTCGATGGCATACTGCTTTCCCTCTGCCGCCCACTTCATGCCGCGTCTCATAAGCACCTCTGCATTGGGCGACTTATCGAAAACGTCGTCGTGATGGCCGAGGGAGGTGTAGAACACTCTTCCGTTGCCCCAGAATTTCGTCCATGCAACGGGCATATCAACGACCTTATTGGAAATATGATAGTAGTTTACAAGGGGGAAGCGCGTGGTGGCGAGGACCTCGATGGCGGGGTCGATGTGCAGATAGTAATGCTCGCTGCATACCTCGAAATCCTCAAGTCCCTGGGTGATGGGGCTGGAGCCGTGATTTATGTTTACCATATAGGTCTGTCCGTCGCCGCCGGGGTGGCTTACCCACTGACCGCCGGTGATGAACTGCCATTCAGTGTTCTGACGGAAGGAATCGCACATGCCGCCGTGGCAGCCTGCAAGTCCCGTTCCTTTTCCTATTGCGTAGGAAATATTCTGAACGTAAGGCCAAGGAAGGTCGCCCATGGTCCAGCAGGCAACGATAAGATCGTATTCGGTTAGCTTTTCGCGGTCGGCGAGGCAATCGAGAGTGTCGTATATCTCGGTCTCGTAGCCCTCCTCCTGCATGATGCGGGCAAAGCGTTTTGAGGTGAGCTTGGGCTCGTGTCCGTCCCAGCCGCCTTCAAAGATCAATACTTTTTTCATTTTGTTCCTCCTTATTACGGCATAGCCTGTATTTCGGTTATATTGCGGTCGAATTTAGATATAGCAGGAAACGGCGCCGCCGTTCTTTGCCGATTCGAACACCATATCGATGATGTTCATAACTCTCAGGCACTGCTCAGGCTTTACTATAAGCTCCTCGGTGCCGTTGAGCACGCCCACGACGTTCTTATAGTATTCGCTCCAGTCGGGTCTTTCGTCGGGAAGGTCCAGAACCGAGGTGGTGTGTGCGGGGCGCGGTGCCATGGTTCTTGTGGGGCCAGCAGAGGTATAAACGATATCGTCTGCCCACTGCATCTTTTCAGCGTTTTCGGCCAGCTTCACGATGCGGCCCTTGCAATCCCAGTTTTCGATAACGGCAGTGCCCTCGGTGCAGGAAACGTGCCAGCGGGGATGATTCACGAAGCAGTTCGTGGAGAACTCCATAAGTGCGGAAACGTCGTTTTCAAACTGTATCAGAAGCTTTACGTTATCGTCAACGTCGCCGGAGAATACGGTCTTCAGATGACCCGAAACGGAGACGACCTTTGCGGGGACCAGGAAAAGAAGCTGATCGAGGAGGTGTACGCCCCAGTCCAGAAGCATGCCGCCGCCGTTTTCCTTATAGCCTCTCCAGCCGAACATTGCACCTCTTGAGCCCTGAACTCTCGATTCAATGAAATAGGGCTCGCCGATCATCTTGCTTTCCAGCACCCTTTTGATGATCCTGTAGTCTCTGTCCCATCGGCGATTCTGGTGAACGGTGAAAAGCTTGCCCGTTTCCTTTGCCACCGCCATGATCTCCCGAAGCTCATCGGAATTCATGGTGACAGGCTTCTCGCACACAACATTCTTGCCCGCGCGAAGAGCATTTATTGCATAATCCTTGTGAAAATTGTTGGGAACGGCGATCGTTACGATGTCGATCGCGGGATCGGCCAGAAGCTCCTCTGCGGAGGAATAGCAATAAAGGCCGTTTGCTTCGATTTTTTCTTTGATCTCAGGGCGAATATCGTATGCGCCCGTCACGTTGATCTCGGGTACCTTTGCCTTGAGGGATGCGTGGTGCCAGCCACCCATTCCGCCGTAACCAATAATTGCAAGATTGTATTTCATACAAATTTCACCTTTCTTTTTGAGGTTTCCTTGTTGACATTGTACCATTTCACGATGTATAATGTCTAACAAATAATGATTACAATAATACTCAATTCTTGCTCTCTTGCACCGATGCAAAAAAAGAGCGAAAGGAGGCGCCGTGCCACTTCCCTTTCACGAAACGAAAACCAGGTCCGAAGCCTTCGTCACAAGACAGATGGACTTTCAGCCTCATCTTCACGGATGCCCCGAGCTGGTGTACGTAAGCTCCGGCTCGCTTACCGTTTTCATCGATTCCGTGGAGTACACGCTGAACGCCGGAGACGTGGCTGTGATATTCCCGTATGCGATCCATTCTTATCAGTCTGTAACGCTGCCGGAGGAAACGGAAATATACATTATGATATGCGGCAAGCCCGCTCACAGCGCGCTTCTGAAAAAGCACGCAGGCGCTCACATTGAAGATCCCGTGGCGCCTCTCACATCCTTCCATCCCGACGTTTCATACATTTTTTTCGCCCTTTATAAGGAGCTCACCGCCCCCACCTCATCCCACGTTATCGACGCATATTTTCAGCTTTTATGGATGCGGCTTCTGCCCTCCCTCACCATTTCGGAAAGATCCCGCGAGCCTGCATCGGAGCTTGCGGCGGCTTCCCTTGTTTATCTCTCCGAGCATTTCCGCGAGCCTGTCACTCTGGACGTGCTCTCACGGGAGCTGGGCGTTTGCCGCTTTTATCTTTCCCGCATATTCTCACGGGTGCTTCACATGGGCTTTTGCGAATACGTGAACACCCTGCGCATCAACTATGCAAAGGAGCTTCTGCTCTCCACCGAGCTTTCCGTTCTCCACATCGGAATGCAGTCGGGCTTTCAGAGCCAGCAAAGCTTCAACCGTGTTTTCAAGGAGCTGTGCGGCATCACCCCTGCCGCATACAGAAAAAGCTCATCGGGGAAATTATGATCTGGGAGACCTGAAATGAAGATCAATGAAAAGCTTGCAATGCCCTACGACGGGCTCTACACCGAGGGTGCCATCACCATCGTTGCCTTTGGCGACAGCGTTACTCACGCCATGCTTGCCGGTCCCGAGATAGACTACGAAACAGTTTACTGGAATCTTCTCCGCCGCCGCATCAATCAGATACGTCCCGAAATACCCGTTAACGTGATCTGCTCCGGTATCGGCGGAGCAACGGCAAAGGGCTCCCTTGCCAGAATGGAAAAGCAGGTATTCTCCCACTCGCCCGATCTCGTTATCATATGCTTCGGCCTCAACGACGTGGGCGGCTGCACCCTTGAGGAATACGTTGATTCCATGAGCGCCATCTTCGCCCGCTGCCGCGAAACGGGAACCGACGCGATTTTCCTGACGCCGAACATGATGAACACCTCCCTCGCCGAGGACCTGCCTCCCCAGGACGTGGGCTTCGCTACGTTCACCATGTCGCTTCAGGTGAGCGGCAAGCTGGATGAATACATCGACGCTGCCAAAAAGCGCGCCGAGGAAATGGGGATCACGGTGTGCGACTGCTATGCGGAATGGAAAAAGCTTTCCGAAACGGAGGATATCACGCACCGCCTCTGCAACCGCATCAATCATCCCTCCCGCGAAATGCACGTGCTCTTCGCCGACATGCTCTACGACACAATATTCGGATAATAAAGAAGATCCCGACCGAGTCGGGATCTTTTTTTAATTTCTGAGGCTGTGGATAGGCGCGGGGATACGTCCGCCGCGGCTGATGAAGCGTGCGGGGGAATACGTATTTACGGGCATAACGGGAGCTCTGCCGAAGAGTCCGCCGTAGTTCACCTCATCGCCGACGGTCTTGCCGATGGCGGGGATGATACGCACTGCCGTTGTTTTATTGTTCACAACGCCGATGGCGATCTCGTCGGCGATGATCGCCGAAAGGATCTCGGCCGAAGTGTCGCCGGGGACGGCGATCATATCGAGACCGACCGAGCAGACAGCCGTCATCGCTTCCAGCTTATCCAGCGTCAGAACGCCTTTCTGCGCCGCTTCGACCATGCCCATGTCCTCGCTGACGGGGATGAACGCGCCCGAA
>JAZMZX010000001.1:0-5615 GCA_045586225.1 Eubacteriales bacterium | reverse complement strand
GGATGCCGTTCAGGAATTCGGAGTTCACCATTTCGCCGTCGCCGGTATAGGCTGCTTCTTCGATATTGCCGCCCTTGATGACTTCGATGATGTCGATACCGAACTTCTTGGCAAAGTCATAGTCTCTTTCGTCGTGTGCGGGAACGGCCATGATAGCACCAGTACCGTAGCCCATCATAACGTAGTCTGCGATGTAAACGGGGATCTCCTTGCCGTTGAGAGGATTAATTGCGGTGAGTCCCTCAACGCACACGCCGGTCTTATCCTTAACGAGCTGAGTACGCTCAAATTCCGTCTTCTTGGAGCATTCCTCGCGGTATTTGAGAACTGCATCCATATTGCCGATGCGGTCCGCGTACTTATCGATAGCGGGATGCTCGGGTGCGATGACCATGAAGGTAACGCCGAAGAGAGTGTCGGGACGTGTGGTATAGATACGGAGCTTATCGTCTGTGCCGCAGATATCGAAGTTTACGTATGCGCCGGTGGATTTACCGATCCAGTTCACCTGCTGCTGCTTGATGTTGGGAAGATAGTCAACCGTATCAAGACCGGAAAGAAGCTTGTCCGCATACTCGGTGATGCGCAGGTACCAAACCTCCTTGGACTTCTGCACAACGTCGCTGTGGCAGATGTCGCACTTACCGCCCTGAGAGTCCTCATTGGAAAGGACTACCTTACAGGAGGGGCAATAGTTAACGAGGGTGGTGTCGCGGAAAACGAGACCGTTTTCAAACATCTTGAGGAAGATATACTGAGTCCAGCGGTAGTAATTCTCGTCGGTGGTGTCAACGACTCTCGACCAGTCGAAGGAGAAGCCCACGCGCTTAAGCTGACCGGTGAACTTTTCGATGTTCTTATCGGTGAGGAGTCTGGGGTGGGTGTTGAATTTGATGGCGGAGTTTTCCGTGGGAAGACCGAACGCGTCGAATCCGATGGGGAAAAGCACGTTGTAGCCCTGCATTCTTCTCTTTCTGCTGATGACCTCAAGGCCGGAATACGCCTTGATGTGACCTACGTGCATGCCTGAGCCGGAGGGATAGGGGAACTCAACGAGACCGTAGAACTTGGGCTTATCCGAGGTGTCCTGCGCCTCAAAGGCACGGGCACTTTCCCATTTATCCTGCCATTTTTTATCGTTTACCTTAAAATCGTATCTCATATTTTGCCTCGATGCAATTAAAAATTTACTTTATAGGTCAGCGCTCGGTGAGCTCGCCGGATATGTCTATTTCGGTGGCATCATCCCAAAGCTTTTCGAGTCTGTAAAGATCTCTGTTCTCTTCGGTGAAGATGTGAACGATAACAGAATGATAATCCATGCAGATCCAGTTTGCAACGTCCTCGCCCTCAATGTGGCCGGGCTTAAGTCCGGATTCGCCGATGCGATATTCTACCTCGCCTGCAAGGGCGCGGATCTGCGTGGTACTGTTACCGGTGCAGATAACGAAGTAATCGGCAATGATGGTCTTTTCCGTTACGTGGAGAAGCTTGATATTCTCAGCAAGACGAGCATCAAGCACCTTAACGATGGAATTCGCAAGCTCTTCGGGGGTACCGATAGGGTATACGACCTTTTCGTTGTTGTCCATGATTATACCTCTTTATGTTTTATAATTTGATTTCGTTAGTTTTGGGGAATATAAACGGAGCCTCCGTTCACCTTGTCGGCTGTATACACCTTGATATCTGCCGTTCCCTTCGGCATCAGGTACACACTTTTCACGGCGTCGTCCTCCGACGTCATCACTCCGTTTTTATCAAAATCCGCCCGTGTGAACTCCTCGCCATACACGTTCAAATGCTCGTTTATCACGGCGACCGTGTCGTCGCGGTATAGCACATACACGTGTGTGCCGCCTGTGAGCACAGGCCTTCCGGGAAGAGTGAGCATGTTTATTTCGGCAAGATCCACCGATAAAAGTGACTTGCAGAAATATACGATATCGGCGCCGTCCACAGTGGTGAGAACGCTTTCCTTCACCACACGGGCAATGCTTTCAACGGTCTTCACGCCAAAGCTTTCCTTCAGCTGCAAAAGCATCGCAGACATAAAGATCTTCAGCGCGTCCTGCCGCCCGAGATCCTGCATTGCGTAGCCGCTTCTGAATCTGACGAAGCACATAGCATCGTCTCCGTTGAGAAGCTGCGGTCCCTTCTTCAGGTCGATATAAAGGTCCTGGGATGGATCCGAATACTTCATATCGCAGGGAACGTCCACCCACACGCCGCCGACGGCATTTACTATATCGACAAATCCGTCGATCTCAAGGCGGGCGGCATAATCGATGCGAACACCCATGTTCTCGCCGATCATTTGCGCAAGCCTTTGAAGCGCCGCCATGTCGGGATCTGTGAAATTCGCCCGGCAGGCGCGGTTATAATACGCCGCATAAGCGGAATTGATCTTGACCGAATTGATATTATCAACGGTGATATACGTGTCGCGTGGGATCTGAACGATGGATATCGCCCTTCCCTTCACGTCGTATGACACCACCATCATAATATCGGTACTGCGTGAGATGCGGTCGCACCCCACGATGAGGAAATTATAGCGCCCGGCTTTTTCCGTTTTATCGGGAGCCGACGGTGTGAGAGCCACATCCTCACCGCCAAGCTGCTCCTTCAGCTCAGGGGTATAAAACGCAAAAAACGCAGCCGTAAGGGCTATAAAAACAGCCGCCAGAGAAAGTGCACACCTTCTGACACGCCGAAGCACCGCAAGGCATGCATCCTTGCTTCTTTTATCCGTCATCAACAGCACGCGCGCTTCCGCACGCTTCCTTTCTTATTTTTGAACAAGAGTCAACGGCGAAGCTGTCCGCCGCGCATCAGATAGAGCGCGGCACGTTCTGTGTCGGGATCGAGCTGTCTTTGTTTTGATCTGATATACGAAAGCGTATCTTTAAGGCACATTGTCACCGCAGAGGTCAGGGCTGTTATAGCCTCCTCGCGGCTCTCCGAGCCTTCAAGACCGCGGTGCAAAAGGTCTCTGCATCGGCGGCAGCTTTCGTGCTTTCGGGTTTCTTCGGTGTAGTCTGCAAGGAATATGACCGCTTCAAAAAGCGTCATTCCTTCCCTGCCCGTCGTGTGATAGCGGGTAGCGGAAAGGATATCCTCGTCTGCATATTCGGGAAATGCTTCTTTTATAACGCAGGGTGCTGCCAGTGCGTGAAGCACAGCCTCAGGCAGCGCCTTTGGGTCGCTCTTTATTATATCATTCTCAATAATATAATTCAACTGCTTTGTATAAGGAATTTCCTTTGCCACATCGTGCAAAAGCGCCGCTGCGCGAAGGCTTCCCTCCCTTTCGGGAAGCACGTAGCCGGCAATATACGCAGCTTCTTTTTCCACCATCAGCGTATGCGCCAGCCGTTTTTCCGAAAGATACGGCTTCACGGCCTCGGTCAACGCCCGAAGCTCCTCACTTGTGGGTTCATTTCTTCTCATAAAGCCCCGCCTTTTTAATATATTCGTAAACCTCCGCGGATATATACCGGCAGGGGTCATTATCAGAGGCGATCATTTCCCTTATCTCCGATGAGGAAATGGGAAAGGGCTCGATATTGAGCATAAATGAGCTGGCGCTGTACTTTTCTGCGTACTCCTTCGCCTTTTCGCGAAGGGGTACCACGTCACCTTCGTCTCTCGGGGCATAAACTATATCCGCGATGCGGAATATCTCCTCTGCGCGGCGCCAGCTTTCAAGAGTGAGAAACATATCGGTGCCGCAAAGGAGCATTATCCTGTTTTCGATGGGGGCGCCGCTGTCAACGTCGATGCCCTTTTCGCCGTATATTGCGCGGAGAGTGTCAACAGTATAGCTTGCGCCCTCCCGCTCAAGCTCGATACGGGAAACGTGAGCGCCCGAAATACCGCCAAACGCGAGCTTTGACATTTCGTATCTTTTTTCCGGGTCGTCGCTTTCGCTGATGCGCTTGTGAGGCGGCACAGACGCAGGCATTATATAAAGCTCGTCGAGAGAAAACTGACGCATGAAGCCTTCCGCAATGCGTTTATGGCCTATATGTGGCGGCGAGAATGTGCCGCCGTAAAGTCCCGTTTTCTGCGGCATGGCTCAAAGAATTATCTTTTTATTCTTCTTGCTGGGGCGGTAAAGCACAAATCTGGAGCCGACAACGGAAACGGGCGCGGAATTGGTGCGCTCAGCGATGATATCCGATGCCTCGCGGCTTGTGTAGGGGCAGTTATCGAGCACACGGAGCTTGATAAGCTCGCGCGCTTCAAGTGCGTTGCTTATCTGGCGCACGGTCTCGTCGGAGATGCCGTCCTTACCGATCTGGAATATGGTATCGTAATCGTTTGCCATAGAGCGGAGAGTCGCTCTCTGTTTACTTGTTATTTCAAGTTTCATTTTCTAGTGTCCTTATGATAGGTTTGATTTTTTCGGCAAATTCGCGGAGGGCTGCGCCTCTGTGGCTGATAGCGTCCTTTTCCGCGGCAGTGAGCTCAGCCATGGTGCGGCCGTACTGAGGGCAGAAGAACAGGGGGTCGTAGCCGAAGCCTCCATCGCCACGGCGCTGATGGATTATTGTGCCATAGCATCTGCCGAAGGTAACGATGGGTTCAATGCCGTACTCCTCGGGAAAAACACACGCAATGGCGCAGGCATAATGAGCGCCGCGCTCCTCCTCGGGCACGTTCCGAAGCTCGGAAAGGAGCTTATCGTTGTTTGCTTCATCGCCCATTCCGGACCAGCGGGCGGAATAAACACCGGGCGCGCCGCCGAGAGCGTCTATGCATATTCCGGAATCGTCGGCAATGCCGATATATCCGAGGGACGCAGGCACACGGGCCTTAATGAGAGCATTCTTTTCAAAGGTGTCGCCATCCTCTGCGATCTCTTCGGTATAGCCGATATCCGAAAGGGTCACAAGCTCTGCCGTTTCGGAAATTTCCTTAATAATACGGCGAAGCTCCGTGATCTTCTTTTTATTGTTGCTTGCGAGAACAAAGGTCATAGCCGTCTCCTCATTCAAAGAGAGCGCGCACGAAATCCTCGCACACGAAGGGCTCCATATCGTCGATGCCTTCACCGACGCCGATGTATTTTACGGGAATATCAAGCTCGTTCTTAATGGAGATCACAACGCCGCCCTTTGCGGTGCCGTCAAGCTTTGTGAGCACGAGGCCGGTGATCTCTGCGGCATTTTTGAATTCCTTTGCCTGCATGACTGCGTTCTGTCCCGTTGTTGCGTCAAGAACAAGAAGGGTCTCTCGGGAGCTGTCGGGAAGCTCACGGGAGAGCACGCGGTTGATCTTTGCAAGCTCGTCCATAAGATTCTTTTTGTTGTGGAGTCTGCCTGCCGTGTCAACGATGAGCACGTCGGCGTTTCTCTTACGCGCCACAGCTACCGCATCGTATACTACTGCGGCAGGGTCTGAGCCCTCGGACTGACGTACCATTTCGACACCAACTCTCTCTGCCCATATGCCAAGCTGGTCAATGGCTGCCGCACGGAAGGTGTCGGCTGCGGCGAGTATCGCCGTTTTGCCCTCTGACTTGAGGTATGAGGCGATCTTTGCAATGGAGGTGGTCTTTCCCACTCCGTTGACGCCTATCATAAGGATAACCGAAGGCTTGGTGTCCA